>JAOARK010000227.1 GCA_025210575.1 Schleiferiaceae bacterium | reverse complement strand
TTCGAATTCAAGAATTATTTCATTGCAGTTTTTAGAGATGGAAAGAGCGATTTACAATACAGCTCAAATCTGCCCAAACCTCTATATGGAGCAAATGTCTCATACAGATGGTTAAACGTGGGGTTCAGTTTAGCTTTACCTAAGCTCAGCGTTGCCAACACCAATTTTGAAGAAAGCAAGGGTTTTTCATTGAGTATTAGCCCAATACTTCGCAAATTCTATTTCCGTAACTTCTATGAAGAATACCGAGGTTACAGATTACTCAATCCAGAAGCTACCACGACCCAGACGAGCGAAGCCGAATTCCCTGAGCTCAAGACTCAAACATTTCACCTAACAGCTTACCATGGATTTAATCATCAAAGATTCTCCTATCGCAACTTGATCTTTCAAAACGAGCAGCAGAAAAAAAGTGCTGGCTCTATTTTGGCAGGGATATCTGGTGGCTTTAAATGGATCAACTCATCAGCAGACAAACCTTTTGTTCCTGATTCAGTCGGCAGAACAAATCCACGCTCAATTACCGGCTTAGAATATTTTAACATTGGTATTAATCTTGGCTACGCCTACACATTTGTTGTACACGAAAACTTCAATGCCTCTGGGATGTTGGTTCCTGGTTTACAATACTTAGATGGCATTTATAAGTTTCATGATGGATCTCATCAGAAGATCGATACCAAGCTCGGTCTCAACGCTGAATTTAGAATCCAGCTAGGTTACAACTCCAAAAAGTTCTTTGGCGGCATATCGTTTAGCTCATACTTATTAAGCAACTGGATTAAAGAAACTGCCCCTGTTGGTAGTTTTCATAATTATATTCGCTTCAATGTTGGATACCACTTCCACATCAAACCTATTAAATTCTTGAAACCAGTAGGCCTAAGTAACTGATATCTAATATTGAGAATTTAATCAAGAACTGACAATTTTTATAAAACCAAATGCAAGGTCATTGTTACCTTTGCACAAATTTTTTTGATATGAATATTCTTGTTATCGGATCAGGTGGACGCGAGCATGCGTTATGCTGGAAATTGTCTAAAAGTCCAAGACTCGGTCAATTGTTTGCCGCCCCAGGAAATCCCGGAACATCAGAAATAGCTACGAATGTAGATTTAGACACCAATGATCATGAAAGTCTAAAAGCCTTTTTGTTAGGCAATAAGATCAATATCGTTGTAGTTGGACCAGAAGCTCCACTCGTAGAGGGTATTCATGACAACATCGCATCAGATACTGAACTTTCACATGTTAATGTTATTGGCCCTAAAAAAGAAGGAGCACAACTTGAAGGAAGTAAAGAATTTTCTAAAATATTCATGCAAAAGCATGGAATACCAACGGCAAAATATCAAAGCTTTACAGCTGAAACTGTAAACGAAGGAGAAGCATTTCTAGAAACTTTAAATCCTCCTTATGTTTTAAAGGCAGATGGTCTTGCTGCTGGTAAAGGGGTATTGATTATTAATGATCTGCTCACCGCAAAAGAAGAATTAAACGAAATGTTACTGCAATCTAAATTTGGAGAGGCCAGTAATACCGTTGTTATTGAAGAGTTTTTAGCTGGTCTGGAGTTTTCTGTTTTCGCACTTACCGATGGTAAAGATTATGTTATTCTTCCTGAAGCTAAAGACTACAAAAGAATAGGTGAAGGAGATACAGGACTCAATACTGGAGGTATGGGTGCGATTTCGCCAGTTTCTTTTGTAGATAATAAAATGATGCAAAAGGTAGAAGAACGCATAGTTAAACCAACTGTAGAAGGATTATCTAAAGACGGAATAGAATACAAAGGGTTTGTCTTTTTTGGCTTAATAGAGGTTAATGGAGAACCATTTGTAATTGAATACAATGTTAGAATGGGCGATCCAGAAACCGAGGTGGTAATGCCAAGGTTAAAATCTGATTTAATAAAATTGCTTGAGGCCGCAGGTAACGGAACTTTAGGTGAGCACACTGCAGAAGTAGACGAAAGATATGCCGTTACAGCCATGGCTGTATCTGGAGGTTACCCTGGCAGCTATGATAAAAACAAGAAGATTACCGGAACCGAAAAAGTTGGTAAGTCGATAGTATTTCATGCAGGTACTGCAATAAAAGATGGAGATCTTGTAACCTCTGGAGGTAGGGTAATGGCGTTTACTTCATATGGAAATACTAAACAAGAAGCTCTAAACACCACTTATGAGTCTATGCGAAAAGTAGACTTCAGCGGAATGTATTACCGAAAGGATATTGGATTTGATATTTAGATTAAGAAAACAAAAAAGCCGGTAGATTAATTTTCTCCGGCTTTTTGATGTTTTATCATTTCTCTAAACCAGTACAGCAAGGCAAGAAAAATGATTACTGAGAAAACAACGTTAACGCTGTTACCAAAGAACTTTAAAATTCCAAAAGTCCATTCTAAAAAAGCTCCAAGTCCTTCAAAAAAATCTCTTAACATTGCCAGTTAGCGTTTAATATTGGGCAACAAAAATAAGCGAAACAAAGAATGCTTTCCAAAATATTTGCAAATATTAAAATTGGTGTTTCGCTCTGGTTTGCGGTCTTCACATTAATTCTTTGGAATGCAACCGCTTACCTAAAATTTCCCACAATATTTAACCTTTCAAACGCTTTAGAATTTGGTCAATACATTGGTGCGAGCATTTTAAGCTTGGGAGCCCTATATCTCTATCAATATATTGCCGATGTAAGATTTCACATTACAAGAAGAAATTACTTTGCTCCTTTATGCCTTGCCATTATTCTTTGCTGGATGCCTGATGTACTAGACTGGAAAGATGCTGTGCTGCTCTCGATTAATGCACTTTTCTTGATTAATTTCTATAAAATATACAATTCAAGCTCCAGCCTTTTACCCTATGCGCTCAATGGTTCTTTACTAAGCCTCATTACTATTGGATTCTCAAAAGTTGGCTTCATCTACTTATTGTTAACGATTTGGCAATTTGCGTTGGTAGGTAAAATGTCATGGCGAACCATTTTGTTACCACTCTATGGGTTTGCTTCCTATTTTCTAATCGCATTAGGGGTCTCGTTTTTATTTGAGTTGCACGTTGAATTTATAAATCTCTATACCCCAAAAATTGAATTGTTCAGTCTCGATACAATTACAACAAATTGGTCAACAATTCTTGCGCTGCTCGTTTTATTGATCTTTTCTTTTTTAGAGTATGCAGTAGCTTTAAAAAGAGCCCCAGTTCTTAAAAGACGTATTCTATCATTG
>JAOARK010000226.1 GCA_025210575.1 Schleiferiaceae bacterium | reverse complement strand
GTGACATTTCCGAAAAAGCGCACATGCTGTATCACATAGCCATTGGCCTCTTGATCTGGTATGTTCCACATTACGCCAAACTCTCCGTACCCTTGAGTTCGATCTGTGACAGCAGGTGAATTCACTCGAATGCCCATTGCTCGTGTTCCCATTCTTCTGCTTGCTCTATACAGGTCGCGACTTTCATCTCGATCTAAATGTTGTCGTTCCGCTGTAAATTCTCTTGAGAGTCTGGCAGAGGTCACTCTACCAATCTTTCCATCTGCTGTGATGAAGTTCCTGGCCTGATATCTGGCAACGGCATTTACAAAAGCTGTATCAATTGTGGGTTGGTCATGGCTTAAACCGAGAACATCTCTAGTTACTCTAATTTCTTCTGCATTACGCATATGTCTTTGGTTATATTCAATAGCGTCCTGAATTTGAGTATCTGATAATTCTGGAGTAGCAGCATTTGGATTAGGCAATGGAATAGCCAGATCTCTTTGAATTGCTTTCGAGCCTCCATTTTGTTGAATTACATGTGTGAGTTCATGAGCTAAAAGACGTGTGCCCTCTTTACTGCTTGGATTGTACTGCCCCTGATTAAAATAAATGTTATGACCATGAGTAAAGGCTTTGGCATTTATAGATGTACTCATTTGTTGAGCGTTGTTTCCAGTGTGTATACGAACCTTGCCGAAATCAGCCCCCATTTTGGAGCTCATCTTACGTTGAACAGAGCTTTCCATTTTACTCCCTTCATTTGAACATGAATTCAGCTGATTTTTAAAATTATTGTGGTTAAAACTCGGTGTTGTACCATTTGTATTTTGTTTGGCCTGAACGGCTTCTTCTTCCTCACACGAATTACATTTACGCTGAATAGAATAATTCTTGGCATTGATTAGGCCTCCACCTTTGTCAGATACCACTCGGTCAGCTACACGATCTGCTTCCTTTTCATAGGGATCATTTGGAGCACCAATTTTCAACTTGGGTTGGACATCAAAAAAGGATCTTTTATTTGAACCTCCACTTTTAAAGAATCGCGCATTACGATTCGAGGTGGTTTTATTTTCAGACGGCAGCTTAGCGAATTGCATGAGAACGTTGTTTAAAAGCTTTGTTGCTCTATAAAGATATGAAAATCAATAGCATAGCCTAAACAAGGTGTCTAATTCAACCTTAAAATAAAGTTTGATGATCTTATAATTGTAATCAGGAATTCTTCTACTTTTCGTCCATTGTAGTCCAATTTCCAAAACAAGATTAGTGCATATGTCTTCTATTAAAATTACGAACGCCAACATTGTTACACTCAATAAAGAATTTGAAGTGCTTAATGAAGCTGAGATTTTAATTGAAGATGGAAGAATAAAAGCCATTGGTAAATCAATTTCAGCGCATGCAACATCAGTTTATGATGCCAATGGAAAATGGTTGATGCCCGGTTTTATTAACACCCATACGCATTTACCTATGACAATATTCCGTGGTATTGCGGATGATTTGCCTTTTGATCAATGGTTGTTCAAAAAGATCTGGCCTGCGGAGAAAAAGTTTTTAAATCATGAATCCATTCGTATCGGATCAGAGCTCGGTGTTTTGGAAATGATCCAAAGTGGAACAACCACTTTTAATGACATGTATTTCTTTTCGCATACCATAGCTGAGGTTGTGGAAAAAGCAAAAATCAGAGGCTTTATTGGAGAATCGGTTGTTGATTTTCCCACCCATACTTATGCCAATTTAGAGGAAGCATTATCACTAAATGTGGATCTGGCAGAAAAGTATAATGATCATCCTTACGTTCGTCCCTCTATTTCAGCACACGCGCCCTATTCATGCAGTCCAGAAACTCTGCAAGAAGTAAAAGCGGTTGCCGATCGCTTTAAGATGGTATATAATATTCACATCAGCGAAACCAAAAAAGAAGTGGAGGAATCCATTGAAAAAGTGGGTAAACGACCTGTAGAGTATTTGAATAGTCTTGGGGTTTTAGATAAAAGCACCGTTGGAGCTCATTGTGTTTGGTTAAGTGAGGAAGAGGTGAAGATTTATAAAAATAGCGGAGCGCATGTTTCGCACAATCCCAGTAGTAACTTAAAATTGGCTTGTGGGTTTGCACCCATACATACTTATTTAAAAGAGGGAATTAATGTGGCTATTGGAACCGATGGAGCGGCAAGTAACAACAATACCGATCTATTGGAGGAGATGAGACTAAGCACGTTAATTCATAAAGGAACTTCTTTTGATCCAACGGTTTTGAACGCGAATACATCATTGCAGATGGTAACTCAAAATGGGGCTAGAGCACTGGGGATGGAAAAAGAGCTAGGATCATTAGAAGTTGGTAAGATTGCCGACCTTTTAATTATTGATTTAAAAAGACCGGCTACAACCCCAATTTATGATGTTCATTCTACTTTGGTTTATGCGGCCCATTCGGGTCAAATTCAATCTGTAATGATTAATGGGGAGTTCGTCATGAAAGACAGACAAATGTTGACCTTAGATGAAGAGCGTATAAAAGCTGAGGCACAAGAATTGGCTAATAAGATTAAGAAAGAGGTTTAATGAAGAGTAAGCTATGCTTCGCTTGAAGCACTAAATTTGCAACATGGCCGAAGAGATAATAAATAAGGTGGCGCAAAGCGCCTTAGTTCAGATAGATTTAGAGGATTATTACATTGATGGTCCTCGAAAAGTTATTGACCTGAAAGATTGGTTGTATGAAGGTTTGATTCTTAGAGAAAAGGATTTTCGAGAGAATATCAAAGCGCATAATTGGGAAAGTTATTCTGATTCTTTTGTTTCCATTATCTGTTCGGCAGACGCAATCATTCCTCTTTGGGCCAGTATGCTCATTTCATCTGCATTGCAGCCTTATGCAAAAAGGGTTGTTTTTGGAACATTAGAAGAATTAGAAGCACAATTGTTTGAAGAGGCCTATCAAGAAATAGATTTTGCAGCATTTGAAGGTAAGCCTATGATAATTAAAGGTTGTAGCAATAAACCAGTTCCAACAAATGCGTTTGTTAGTTTTACCCAAAAAGCTCAACCTTTCGCGAAAAGCATCATGTTTGGAGAAGCATGCAGTACGGTTCCTGTATTTAAACGCAAGAAATAGTGGCAAAGAAAAATCCATATCCACATTTGGAAGTGTATGCGATTTACGAGCAACTCATTAATGAGTTTCCTGAAGTTCAGTTAAAAGGGGCAAAAAACCCATACACAGCATTAAATGGAAATATGTTCTCCTTTTTAGATAAGGAAGGGAAGATGAGCATGCGTTTTGAAAAGACGTATCAGGAGAAGTTCATTGAAGATTACAATACCACTCATTCTATTCAATATGGTGCTGTTATGAATGGCTATGCAGTCATTCCTGATGAAATGTTGAACGACAAAGTAGAATTGAAAAAACACTTTGAACAAAGCCTAGCCTTTGTAAAGTCCTTGCCAGAGAAGCCTAGCAAGAAAAAGAAGTAGACCTTCTTTTCAGTATTTTCGACCACCTAAAATTTTCTAAATGAAACTTCATCCCATAAATACCGGGTACTTCAAGTTAGATGGAGGAGCTATGTTCGGTGTGGTTCCAAAATCTATTTGGCAAAGAACCAACCCTGCAGATGCGAATAACATGTGTAATTGGGCTATGCGCAGCCTGTTAATTGAAGATGGCGATAGACTGATCTTGATCGATACAGGAATTGGAAATAAGCAGAGTGACAAGTTTTTTGGATACTATTATTTATTTGGGGATGATAGCTTAGACGGAAATTTAGCCAAGCTCGGATTTCACCGTGATGATATTACCGATGTCTTTTTAACCCATTTGCATTTCGATCATTGTGGAGGTGCCATACAGTGGAATAAAGACAGAACAGGCTACGAACCTGCTTTTAAAAATGCAAAGTTTTGGAGTAATGCTAAACATTGGGATTGGGCGATAAATCCAAACGATAGAGAGAAAGCTTCTTTCTTAAAAGAGAATATTCTGCCCATCCAAGAAAGTGGACAGCTCAATTTTATAGAACTAGGTAATGATGAATTTCTAACCTCTACACCTTTAGGTTTTGATGCCATAGTCGTAAATGGTCACACTGATGCTCAGATGTGCCCTGTAATTAATTACAAAGGGAAAAAGATCGTTTTTGTTGCTGATCTTTTGCCTTCCGTGGGTCACATACCCTTACCTTATGTAATGGGTTATGATACAAGGCCTTTACAAACATTAGAGGATAGAAAAAAATTCTATGCTAAGGCATTAGAAGAAGAATATTATTTATTCTTGGAGCACGATAGCGTAAACGAACTCTGTACCCTAAAACAAACTGAAAAAGGTGCCCGATTAGGAGAAACCTTTGCTTTTACTGATATTTTTTAAGAATTGAATATGAAGAAGATAATTGCTTTAGCGCTTTTAGCTTTTGCTGGAAGCAGTTTGGCTCAAAATGGATATTGGCAGCAGGATGTTGCATATACCATGAATATCGATTTTGACCATGAGAACCATCAATTTAAGGGAAGTCAAACCTTAGTATACACCAACAACTCCCCTGACGTATTGCACAAAGTATACTATCATTTATACTTTAATGCTTTTCAACCAGGAAGCATGATGGACGAGCGAAGCCGTGATTTGCCAGATCCTGATAAAAGAGTGGGAGATAGAATCTCAAAGTTGAAGAAAAATGAGGTGGGCTCACATCGTATCCTGTCTCTTACCCAAAACAGAAAGTCAGTAAATGTTGAAGTTATAGGAACAGTAGCAAAAGTTCAATTGGCTGAGCCTATCCAGCCAGGAGCAACGGCAACATTCGAAATGACTTTTGAATCTCAAGTGCCTGTACAAATTAGAAGGAGCGGGAGAAACAATAAAGAAGGTATTGATTATACCATGACGCAATGGTATCCTAAAATGGCCGAGTATGATACAGATGGATGGCACCCTGATCAATACGTTGGCAGAGAATTCTACGCGCCATACGGAACATTTGATGTAACCATAAACATCCATAAAGACTTTACATTGGGAGGAACAGGTGTTCTTATCAATGCTGAAGAGTTGGGCTATGGTTATTTTGACGGAAAAGTAAAGAAGCAAAAGAGCAAAATGCGCAGCTGGAATTTCAAAGCAGAGAATGTACATGATTTTGCTTGGGCTGCAGATAAAGACTATACGCACCGTTCATTTCAAGTTGAAAATGGACCTATGGTTCACCTGCTTTACAGTGAAAAGACAGCCAATGTTAAAAACTGGGATCAGTTGGATGAATACGTAATTAAGTATTTCCAGTT
>JAOARK010000225.1 GCA_025210575.1 Schleiferiaceae bacterium | reverse complement strand
TTTTCTGGCTCTTCAATTTCTTGTATTGGGTTATACGTATCTAATATTTCCAATATTCTCTCAGAGCTGGCATTCCCTTTTTGGATATTGAATATTCCATTGGTCAAATTTTTAAACGAAGGAATAAGCATGTAAAAGAATGCGATAAATGAAATAATGGCACCTCCGGTAATTTCTCCTTCAAACACTTGCTTACCACCAAACCACAGAATTAAAAGTACAACTGTAACTCCCAAGGTTTCACTTATGGGTGAAGAAGCATCTCGCTTTCGATTAACCTTGTTCATTAAAGTTGCAAAGCCCTTTGCCATATTATCAAACTTGCCTTGAACTGTATTTTCCGCGTTAAAACCTTTGATGATTCTAATACCCCCTAATGTTTCTTCTAAAACGCTCATTAGAGAACCTAACTGAGTTTGTGCTTTAGTAGAAGACCTTTTTAAGCTTTTACCTATAGTTGAAATGATTAACCCAGAAATCGGCAACACCAAGAACACAAATAGGGTTAATGATGGGGACATCACAAAAAGAATAACAATGGTCAAAATGATGTTTAAAGGTTCTCTAAATATCAGCTCCAAACTTGAAAGGATGGTCCATTCAACTTCGGCTATATCAGATGTTAATCTTGTAAGAAGATCACCTTTTCTTTTATCATTAAAATAAGATATGGGTAGCTCCAGACACTTTTTATGTACATCAATTCTCAAATCGTTAATGATTCCGTTTCTCAACGGAGCCAT
This sequence comes from Schleiferiaceae bacterium, assembly GCA_025210575.1. GTDB lineage: Bacteria > Bacteroidota > Bacteroidia > Flavobacteriales > Schleiferiaceae > JAOARK01. The sequence continues at coordinate 3,090 of JAOARK010000225.1, read as the reverse complement.
AAAAAACAATGATAAATAAGCCGAAATGTTCTTCAATAAAATAGCGGAGCCAGAGATTACACAGATGTAGGCCAGCGCAGTTAGTTTACCTACTTCTGCAATCCAAAGTCCTATATGATAATATGCGAATTCTTTAGCATTCCCTAAACTGAAATAAACAGGATTATTAGGGTCAGAAATGATCTCTTCCTTAAAGATCATATCTAAGATTGGAATCATGGCCCCAATAGAGAACAACGAAAAGATCGTCATTAAAATATTAAAAAAGGCATTGAGTCCTGCGTATCCCAAATATGGTTTGGCATACCTAAGTATGCGTAAGTAATACTTCATGGCCGCAAATGTAAGCTTAGATCGTGTTTAAACACCAACACTTTTTAAGGATAACAGCGGTTTTAACCAATTATTTGGATTCTTTAATTGACAAAATTTGTAGGGACTAAAGTTTACCTTTGCCGCATGGAGAACACAAGACAGAATAAGATCTCAAAACTGTTAGAACATGATATGGCCAGCATTTTTCAGCATCTTGCACAAGAGCATTTCAAAGGCACTTTAATTAGTATTACGAAAGTGAATGTTACTGCAGATTTAGGATTGGCACGCATCAATCTAAGTGTTTTCCCTACGGATAAATCTAGTGATGTGTTGACCTTTATTAAAGAACATTCTTCGGCAATAAGAGGAGAGCTAGGTAATAAAATCAAGAACCAACTACGAAGAGTGCCCGAACTTGATTTTTACATAGACGACACCTTAGATTATATTGATAACATCGACAAACTATTAAAAGGGCAAGGAGATAATCCCATTCAGTGAATTTCCCGTTCTTCATAGCAAAACGATATCTCTTTTCAAGGCATACTACAAATGCTGTAAACATCATTACTGGAATTAGTGTTCTAGGTGTCGCAGTTGGAGCGGCAGCCATGATTATAGTTCTTTCTGCATTTAATGGCCTTGAGACTCTAATCAGGGGGTTTTACAACACATTCGACCCTGACTTTAAGATTGAATTAGCCGAGGGCAAAAACATTCCTTTCGATGAAGAAATCAGGAATGAAATAATTAGAATTCCTCATGTTGAAAATTGTTCTTACGTCTTAGAAGAAAAAGCTTTGTTAAGGGCGAATGACCGCGAATTCATTGCTACCCTAAAAGGAGTTGACCATCACTATTTAAGAGTTACAGATTTTGAGCATGCATTGGCTCATGGTGAGTTTTTCCCAAGTCAACCCGAAGAAGATCTTGCCATTTTAGGAAGTGGTGTAGCCTATCATTTAGGTATCTCCAAAATAAACATGAACACCTTAGTTGAGGTTTTTGTTCCAAAAGCCGATGCCAATATTTTAGATCCATCACAAGCGGTTAATACCAGGATTATTTATCCTATTGGTATATTTTCTATTCAACCTGATTTTGATGTAAAGTACACTGTAGTACCCATTAATCTGGTACAGCAATTGGTTGATATAAGTGAACCTAGGTTTTCTTCACTTGAAGTAAAAGCTGGACCTGAAGCAGATTTACCGCTGCTTGAAGAAGAATTACAACAAACGCTTGGTAATAATTTTAAAGTACTCAACCGAGATGAACAACAAGTCTCGATCTACAAAGTATTAAAAACTGAGGGCTTAGCTACTTACTTGATATTAGCTTTTATTCTTATGGTTTCCAGTTTTGGAATCTTAGGGGCAAACATCATGTTGGTTCTAGATAAAAAAGAAGATATAAAAACCCTTTGGGCATTGGGTGCCGATGAAAAACTCGTACGTAAAATATTCTTCACCGAAGGAATACTAACCAGTTTTGTTGGAGGAATTGGAGGGTTAATCTTAGGAACTCTAATTGTAATGCTTCAAAAGCTCACTGGTATTATTTCCCTCGGAGATGGATACGTGGTAGAAGCCTACCCAGTAGAATTAAGATGGAGTGATTTTTCTCTAGTGTTAATTACAGTCGTAATACTGGGAATCCTCGTATCTGTAATTTCCACACAAAAACTGAAGAAAAAGAACTTACTCGATTAAGAGAATACCAATTCACGCTCAGCGTAGTCCTGTTCTACTTTATTCAACATTCTGAATAATTCTTCCGAAGATTCTGAAGTAACCAACGCCATTTTAATTTCTTTGAAATGAGGAAAACCTTTGAAATAATTGGCGTAGTGGCGTCTGGTTTCAAAAATTCCCAACTTTTCTCCTTTCCAATCAATCGCCATTTCTAAATGTCTTTTTGCTGCTTTTGCTCTTTCAGCACAAGATGCAGGAGCCAATTTCTCCCCTGTATTTAAGTAATGTTTAATCTCATTGAACACCCATGGATTTCCAATACTTGCTCTACCTATCATGATTCCATCAACACCATAAGTGTCTTTCATGTGTTTCGCCTTTTCAGGTGAATCAACATCACCATTTCCAAAAACAGGAATATGCATTCTCGGGTTCTCCTTTACTTCACGAATCAAAGACCAATCGGCTTCACCCTTATACATCTGTTTTCTAGTTCTACCATGTATAGAAATAGCTTTAATGCCCACATCCTGAAGACGTTCAGCAACATCTACAATATACTTGGTGTTTTCATCCCATCCCAGACGCGTCTTCACAGTCACAGGCTTATCAACCGCATCCACAATTTCCTTGGTCATACTTACCATTTTGGGAATGTCTTGTAAAATTCCTGCTCCTGCTCCTTTACAAGCTACTTTCTTAACAGGGCAACCGTAATTAATATCAATAATATCGGGATTTGCCTTTTCGGTGATGGCCGCAGCCTCGCGCATACTGTCAATATCATATCCAAAAATCTGAATACCTATTGGGCGTTCATATTCAAAGATATCAAGCTTTTGAACGCTCTTAGCAGCATCTCTAATCAAGCCTTCACTTGATATAAATTCAGTGTACATTACGTCTGCTCCATTCTCTTTGCACAACGCTCTGAATGGAGGATCACTTACATCTTCCATGGGGGCTAATAACAATGGAAATTCCCCTACTTCTATGTCACCAATTTTTACCACCTTGCTCGAAATTTGGCGCGAAAGTACAAATAAGCTATGAATGAACAGATTAGCCTTCTTGAAGG
>JAOARK010000224.1 GCA_025210575.1 Schleiferiaceae bacterium | reverse complement strand
GCCAGATTGTTCTTCACTTCTTCAATCTGTCCTTCCAAATTCAGAATATGGTCATCTGCTTTCGAAGAATCAAACTTTGAAATTCGCTTGATTCGGATTTCAGTTAGACGCACAATATCATCGTCTGTAACTTCGCGAATCAGGTTCTTAATATGAGGCTCAAGACCTTTGCGAATAAAACTAATTACCTCTTCCCAGGTCTCGGCTTCCTCAATATCACGATAGATCTTCTTTTCAATAAAGATTCTTTCTAACGAGGCAAAATGCCACTGCTCCTGAAGTTCGTTTAATTTTATCTTTTGCTCCGCCTCCAGCACATCTTTGGTTAACCAAGCCGAGTCTTTTAGCAATTCTGAAGCCCCAACAAAAACGGGCTTATCTTGATGGATTACACAGATATTCGGAGATACCGAAACTTCACAATCGGTAAAAGCGTAAAGTGCATCTATTGTTTTATCTGGAGAAATACCTGCTGGCAGATAAACAATGATCTCTACATTTTCAGCAGTATTGTCTTCAATCTTCTTGATCTTGATCTTGCCTTTGTCATTGGCTTTTAAGATTGAATCGATTAAAGACTGAGTAGTCGTTCCAAAGGGTATTTCGGTAATGATCAACGATTTGGTATCACGTTGAGAAATCTTCGCACGAACACGCACCTTTCCTCCCCTCAAGCCATCATTGTATTGCGTAAAATCCGCAATTCCACCTGTGGCAAAATCAGGGTAGATAACCGCTTTTCGTCCTCGTAAAACCTTAATTGAACCATCAATCAGTTCGTTGAAGTTATGCGGTAAAATCTTAGTAGAGAGTCCAACAGCAATTCCCTCGGCCCCCAGGGCCAACACCAATGGAAACTTCATTGGTAAATGCACAGGCTCCTTTCCTCTACTGTCGTACGAAGATTGCCATTCTGTAACTTTAGGGCTGTAAGCCACTTCAAGTGCAAACTTGGTTAATCGCGCTTCTATGTATCGTGGTGCAGCCGCAGAGTCTCCTGTTAAAATGTTCCCCCAATTCCCTTGCATATCTATCAACAGGTCTTTCTGACCCAATTGAACTAAAGCATCCCCTATTGACGCATCCCCATGAGGGTGATACTTCATGGTATGACCAATGATGTTCGCTACTTTGTGGTAACGACCATCATCCATTTCTTTTAAAGAATGTAAAAGTCTTCTTTGTACTGGCTTCAGACCATCGCTTAATGCAGGTACCGCGCGTTCTAGAATTACGTATGATGCATAATCCAAGAAATACTCTTGGTACATGCCAGATACTCTAAGAATTGATGGTTCTTGTTGATTAGATTGCTCTTCTGGATTTACATTTTCAGGGTCTTCACTATGCATCTAATTTTGCCTTTGACTTTTTGTTTTTGGACAATGTACTTCTTAATGATCGCTCTAAATCTTTTAGCTCTTGCTTGTTGATATAAGAAATAGAAGCTTTAACTTTTTTAGATGTACCCTCCTTACTTTCAAGTCGAATGGTCAATTTTTTTCTTAGAGGCATCTTTGTAATCGAATATCCAACCACTTTTCGTTTAGGAAATTCATAATGCCTATTACATGATTTTATTAGTTTTTGAAGCGAAGGTTCCTTATTCGTTATAATGATCACTTCACCGTCACTATCATAAATAAATACTGGATTACCTCTATAAATAAAGAATAGTAGCAATACCAAAATATAGTACCACAATACAGGTGAATCACTTGCAGTACCTTCGTTTCCTATTTGGTGTGTCACCAAATCGAAAATGAGCACCAAGGCCATAATGATATATACATATACTAGGTGAGAATATCTCTTGGTAGTGTTGAGACGCATAAAGTTTTAGTTAGTTAAGGGTTGTTTCGTTCTCCGCAAATATATCTTTTTCAATTCTCAAATTTTCGATAATAAACTCTTGACGTTTTGGTGTGTTTTTTCCCATATAAAAAGCAAGTACCTCGTCAATTGTTTGATCTTTTCCGATCATAACTGGCTCTAAGCGAATATCTTCTCCAATAAAATGTCTGAACTCGTCAGGAGAGATTTCACCTAAACCTTTGAATCGTGTGATTTCTGGTTTAGCACCAACCTCTAAAATTGCAGCTCTTCTTTCCTCATCAGAATAGCAATAACGCGTAATCTTTTTATTACGCACTCTAAACAAAGGCGTCTGCAAAACATACAAATGCCCCTCTTTTACCAATTCAGGAAAAAACTGTAAAAAGAAGGTAATCAATAGCAACCTAATGTGCATTCCGTCCACATCTGCATCTGTTGCAATTACTACATTATTATACCTTAAATCTTCTAGTCCATTTTCAATATTCAATGCCGCTTGAAGCAAATTGAATTCCTCATTTTCATAAACCACTTTCTTGGTCAAACCATAAGAATTGAGTGGTTTACCTTTTAAGCTGAAAACTGCTTGTGTATAGACATCTCTTGACTTTGTAATTGATCCAGAAGCTGAATCGCCCTCCGTTATGAAAAGACTGGTTTCTAATCTTCTGTCACTCTTCAAATCATTGTAATGAACTCTACAGTCTCTTAATTTTTTATTGTGAAGACTAGCCTTCTTGGCTCTTTCTCTGGCAAGCTTTCTAATTCCAGAAAGTTCTTTACGCTCTTTTTCAGCGCGAACTATTTTTTTCTGGATGGCTTCAGCGATGTCTGGATTCTTGTGTAAGAAATTGTCAAAGTGTTTTTTCATGAAATCATTCACGAAAGTTCTCACGGTAACCATCCCCGGCCCCATTTCAATAGAACCCAGTTTAGTCTTAGTCTGACTCTCAAAAACAGGCTCTATCACTTTAACACTTACTGCCGCAATTACCGATTGTCGAATATCAGATGCATCGTAATTCTTACCATAAAAATCCCTCAAGGTCTTCACCAAGGCCTCTCTAAAAGCCGCAAGATGAGTTCCTCCTTGAGTAGTGTGCTGACCATTGACAAAAGAATGGTACTGCTCACTTTGCATTCTATCTGCATGCGTAATGGCTACTTCTATATCTTCATCTTTAAGATGAACGATATCGTGTAGAATTCCACCATCAAGATTATCCTTCAATAAGTCTTTCAACCCATTTTCAGAATAATACTTCTCCCCATTAAAATAAATCGTTAACCCTGGATTCAAGTAAACGTAATTCCACAGCATCTTATCTACGTATTCATTTACGTAGCGATAATTATGGAATATTGTTGGGTCTGGTCTGAACTGGGTTTTCGTTCCTTTTCGCTGAGAACTTTCTTCGATAGGCGCATCATTCGTAATGTTCCCATTTTCAAATTCAGCGACTTTTGTTTGACCTTCTCTTACCGATTGAACTTTGAAATAGCTCGACAAAGCGTTAACTGCTTTGGTACCTACCCCATTT
>JAOARK010000223.1 GCA_025210575.1 Schleiferiaceae bacterium | reverse complement strand
GACATCTACACTGGAAATAGATATAAGTTCGGTTCCCTGCAAAGGCTCATTGCTAGTCAAAGCATTGAAGCTCTTCTACAAACGGATACCTTATCCAAACCCATTATTGTCAAGGGTGAATATTACGATGCAGATTTATTAGATGAAGAAAGAACTCGTTTGGTTCAATTGTTCAGGGAAAATGGGTTCTATGGATTTCAGAAAGAATTGATACGCTTTGAGGCCGACACTGCAGTGGGCGAAAGACATGTAGATCTTGTCATGGTCATTGCAGATCAACCTGTATATTATAAAGACAGCGTCTATTACCGTCCGCATGTACCTTTTAAACTTGGCGAAGTTTACATAGACCCTTATTACACATACACGGATAATCAAAAAGCTAAAGACACTTTACTCGTTGGTGAATACACGGTTATTGATAGCGAAGAGAATAAATTTAAACCTCGGGTAATGACCGAGTCGGTGCACTTCAAACCAGGCGACACATACAATGAAACCGTAGTAAGAGAATCGTACCGACATTTAACCAGTCTTCGAATTTTTAGAACAAGTGAAATTAGTTTTGATCGAGATCTTGAAAAGCCAGATCATCTGAAAGCGATCATTCGCTTAACTCCATTTCCAAAGCGCTCAGTAAAATTAGATTTAGAAGGAACGAATACAGCCGGTAATTATGGAATTTTTGGAACAGTTTCAGTAATGAACCGAAACATGTTCAAAAACGGAGAGATTTTCGATATTACACTAAGGGGTGGTTTTGAATCTCAGCAAAGTCTTTACAATCAAAACGAACCCATTTTCAACACTTACGAATATGGAATTGAATTTGGGGTCAACTTTCCGAGATTCGTAATGCCCAGAAAATTAAAGCGTAGATTTCCAAAACGCATCATACCCAAAACAAGGTTAAGTACTTCATTCGGTCGACAGCACCGTCAAGAATTTACCCGTGATTACATTAACGTTGGGCTCGGATATTTCTGGACCCCAAGTAAAGTGGTAAACATGGCCTTGCAATTGATAGATTTCTCTTTCCTGGACTTGAAGGATGTCAATCAAGATTACCTCAATTCATTAGATTTCACTCAAGGGTATCAAGACGTTTTGATCTCGGCAATCCGTTATTCTTACACCTTTAACAACCAGAAAATAAACAAAGACAAGAATTCATCATTCTTCATTTCTTCGATAGAGACCTCAGGAAATATATTAAACCTTATTGATCAATTGAAACCAGATGATCTTCCTGATGAACATGCGAATAGAAAAGGACATTACTTTGGGGTTGAATATGCCCAGTACTTCAAAATAGATTTGGATTACAGGAACTACACTCCTTTAAAAAATGAGAACCAATCCTTTGTTTGGAGAGCCTTAGCTGGATACACATTCACCTACGGTAACACTCAAGGTCTTCCCCCCTTTGAAAAATCCTATTTCGCGGGAGGTAGCAATGACAATCGAGGGTTTTTAGCTTATCGTTTAGGTCCTGGAAACTATCCGAAAGATTTTTACAATACAAGTATAGGTGACACGGTGGTGAACTACAGCGCGGTTGGGCCTATCAAGTTGCTGATGAATTTGGAGTATCGATTTACAATTCTTCAGGCATTGAAAGGTGCCCTCTTCTGGGATATGGGTAACATATGGTTATATGATCGCACCACCGAACCAACTGGAAACCCTGGAGTTGACGATAACATTGATAAGCTCAAGTTTAGATGGGAAAATTTATCACAACAAATAGCCATGAGTGCTGGAATGGGTTTGCGCTACGATTTTGGATTTTTTGTTTTTAGACTAGATGCCGGTATCCCCATATTCGATCCAGGACTAGAAGAAGGGAAGCGTTTTACACCTCAGAACCCAGCTCGATTCGGATTAAAAGATTTTGTATTGAATTTTGCTATTGGTTATCCATTCTAAAGTTCTTGAAATTCATGTTTATGGCTTAAGAATTAATTTATTTTTGCCTCCGCTGTAAAAAATAAACAAGATATGTCCTATTCAGATATACAACAATTACTTGGAGCAGAAGCTTCTACCTTACTCGATCATAAATGCGAAACCATTGACAAAAGTATGTTGCACCTTCCAGGAGGTGATTTTGTGAATAGAATCTTTACAGACTCAAACAGAAGCAATCAAGTTTTGAGAAGTTTGGAAGATCTATACAGCCATGGTCGCTTAGGAGGCACAGGTTATTTATCTATCCTTCCGGTTGACCAAGGAATTGAGCATAGTGGTGGCGCATCATTTGCACCAAACCCTATGTATTTTGACCCTGAGAACATTATTAAATTGGCCATTGAAGCAGAATGTAATGCCGTTGCATCTACATTTGGAGTGTTGGCTTCTATGTCAAGAAAATATGCACATAAAATTCCTTTTGTTGTAAAAATCAATCACAACGAAACCTTATCACTTCCTGCTACATACGATCAGACCATGTACGGTTCTGTAGAAGATGCATGGAATATGGGCGCAACTGCAGTGGGTGCGACAATTTATTTTGGTGCTCCCGAATCTACACGTCAAATCTTAGAAGTAGCTGAGGCATTTGAAAGAGCTCACGAATTGGGAATGGCTACAATCTTATGGTGCTATACACGTAATTCAGCATTCAAGAAAGATGGTGTTGATTACCACACTTCTGCTGATCTTACGGGTCAGGCTAACCATATTGGTGTTACTATTCAAGCAGACATCATCAAACAAAAATTGGCGACTAACAATGGTGGGTATACCAACGTTAGCTTTGGAAACACAAATGCCAAAGTATATTCAGAATTGACTAGCGATAATCCTATTGATCTTTGTCGTTACCAAGTTGCGAATTGCTACATGGGTCGCGCTGGATTGATTAACTCTGGTGGTGCAGCTGGTGGTGCATCAGACAAAGCAGATGCTGTTAAAACTGCAGTAGTTAACAAAAGAGCTGGAGGTTCAGGTCTAATTCTAGGAAGAAAAGCTTTCCAAAAGCCAATGGCTGAAGGTGTTGAAATCATCAACGCTGTACAAGATGTTTACTTAACAGACGAGATTACCATTGCTTAATTCTTAAGCAAAGAATTTATACATTTACTTAAGGTCAGGTATAACACCCTGACCTTTTATATCTTAATTACCTGATTCTTTAACGAATACAAAAAAATCAAAACAATGGGTTGGTTTAAAAGAGAAAAAGAAGGGATACAAACAGATACAAAAGACAAGAAAGAAACCCCTGAAGGGCTATGGCACAAATGCGCTAAATGTAAAGTGATTGTTTCTGTAGAGGATCACAAAGCAAATCAATGGGTTTGCGGCAATTGTGGTCACCATGATAGAATAAATGCCGAAGAATACTTCAGCCTATTATTTGACGAAGGTAAATACAAAGAACTCGACAAAGATCTTGAATCTGGCGATCCTTTGAATTTTGAAGACACAAAGAAATACACAGACCGAATTGCAGCTACACAGAAAAAATCTGGATTGAAAGACGCTGTAACTACAGGTTATGGTACTATGAACGGTCAGAAGATTGTTATCGCAGCCATGAACTTTAATTTTATTGGAGGTTCTATGGGTAGTGTGGTAGGTGAGAAAATAGCTCGTGCAATAGATCACTCTATTAAAAACAAGAAGCCGTTTATCATGATCAGTAAAAGTGGTGGTGCCAGAATGATGGAAGCTGCTTTCTCGCTTATGCAGATGGCTAAGACATCAGCTAAGTTGAGCATTCTTGCTGAAAAGAAAATACCTTACGTTTCTATCTTGACAGATCCTACAACAGGTGGTGTAACTGCAAGTTATGCGATGTTAGGAGATATTAATATTGCAGAGCCAAATGCCCTTATCGGATTTGCTGGCCCACGTGTTGTTAAAGAAACTATTGGTAAAGATCTGCCAGACGGATTTCAGAAATCGGAATTTTTACAAGAACACGGCTTTTTAGATTTCATCGTTGAAAGAAAAGACATGAAAGAAAAAGTAAGCCAGTTTCTTACAATGGTCTCGTAAATAAGGATTTATAAAGGCTGGCATCGAAAAAAGTTTATCTTTGCCGCTCGAAAATTTTAGCATTACAAACATCTAAATGATTTTGGTATGTATTTAACATCTGAAAAGAAAGAAGAAATTTTTGCCAAGCACGGCAAATCTGCAAAGGACACTGGTTCTGCAGAAGGTCAAATCGCATTATTCTCTTACAGAATTAATCACTTGACTGAACACTTGAAAAAGAATCGTAAAGACTACGCAACCGAAAGATCTTTGGTAGCGTTGGTAGGAAAAAGAAGAAAACTTTTGAACTACCTTAAGGCAAACGAGATTTCAAGATATCGTGCTATCGTCCAAGAACTTGGATTGAGAAAGTAAAAAGAAATTCGAAAAGGCAATAACATCAATTGCCTTTTCGCTTTTTCTAAAGTTCCATTTAAAGAAGAAAAAAGTAGATGATTCCAGAAGCGATTACGCAAGAAATAAAATTAAAAGACGGAAGAGTAATTACCCTAGAAACCGGAAAATTGGCTAAACAAGCTGATGGTTCTGTAGTGGTAAAAATGGGAGGCACAATGCTGTTAGCAACGGTTGTTTCTGCCAAAGAGGCAAAAGAAGGAATTGACTTCTTGCCATTAACAGTAGAGTACAAAGAGAAATTTGCAGCTTCAGGAAGAGTACCAGGTGGATTTTTGAAAAGAGAAGGGAGACCAACAGACGCAGAGATTTTAAACTGTCGTTTAGTTGATCGCGTATTGAGACCTCTTTTTCCAAAAGACTACCACGCAGATACACAAGTTTTTATCCAATTAATTTCTTACGATGAAGCGCATGCAGCAGATTCGTTAGCGGGTTTGGCAGCATCAGCTGCTTTAAGCGTTTCAGACATTCCATTTAACGGACCTATTTCTGAAGTACGCGTTGCAAGAATTGATGGAGAGTTTGTAGTAAATCCAAACTACGCTGATCTTGAAAGAGCTGACATGGACATTATGGTAGGTGCAAGCCGCGATAGTGTTTCTATGGTTGAGGGTGAGTTCAAAGAAGTTTCTGAGGCAGAAATGCTTGAGGCGATCAAAGTTGCTCACGAAGCAATCATCGAGCAGATCGATGCTCAATCAGCTTTAGCAGCTAAAATTGAAAAGGCAGCTACTAAGAGAGAATACAGTCATGAAACGAATGATGAAGCTTTAGCAAAAGCTAATCTCGAAGCATGCTACAGCAAAGTATATGAGGTTGCTAAAATGGGATTAGGCAAGCACGAAAGAGGCGCCAAATTCAAAGAAATTTTAGCTGAGTATATGGAGCAGTTGACAGAAGAGGAAGTTGAAGAAGGAGGAGATCTTTTCGGAAAATACTTCCACGATGTTGAAGCAGATGCTGTAAGAAACTTAGTGCTAGACGAAGGAGTTCGTTTAGATGGTAGAGCTACAGATCAAATTCGTCCTATTTGGAGTGAAGTTGATTACCTACCAGGTACGCACGGTTCTTCGGTATTTACCAGAGGTGAAACTCAGTCTTTAACGACAGTAACTTTAGGAACGAAATTAGACACTAATAGAATTGACAGCGTTACGCACGTTGGCGAAGAAGATTTCTATTTGCATTATAACTTCCCTCCATTCTCTACTGGAGAAGCTAGACCTGTAAGAGGGGTAAGCCGTAGAGAAATTGGTCATGGTAACTTAGCTCAAAGAGCTTTAAAACAAGTTATTCCAGATAGCCCTTATACAGTACGTGTAGTTTCAGAAATCTTAGAATCTAACGGTTCTTCTTCTATGGCTACAGTTTGTGCTGGTACTTTAGCCTTAATGGACGCAGGTATTCAAATTGAAAAACCTGTTTCTGGTATTGCTATGGGATTGATCACTGACGAAGCTTCTGGAAAGTTTGCTGTTCTTTCTGATATTCTTGGAGATGAAGATCACTTAGGTGATATGGACTTCAAAGTAACAGGAACCAAAGACGGTATCACTGCTTGTCAGATGGACATCAAGATTGCTGGTTTGAGCTATGAGATCTTAGAGCAAGCGTTGAACCAAGCAAGAGACGGTAGATTGCATATTTTAGGAGAAATGATGAAGACCATTGATGCTCCTAGAACTGAAATGAAGCCTCATGCTCCTAAGATGGTATCAATGGAAATTGCAAAAGACTTTATCGGTGCGGTAATCGGACCAGGTGGTAAAGTTATCCAAGGCTTACAAGCCGAAACAGAAACGACCATTACGATTGAAGAAGTTGATGATGTAGGTAAAGTTGCCATTTCTGGAACCAACCAAGCAGGTATTGACGAAGCTTTAGCAAGAATTAAGTCTATCGCTTTCACTCCAGAAGTTGGCGAAGTATATAAAGGAAAAGTAAAAGCTATTCAGCCTTACGGAGCCTTTATAGAAATTGGACCTAATACTCAAGGATTGCTTCATATTTCAGAAATTGAATGGAGAAGACTTGAAAAAGTTGAGGATGTTTTAAAAGTTGATCAAGAAATTGACGTTAAACTTTTAGGCATGGAACGCGGTAAAATGAAGTTAT
>JAOARK010000222.1 GCA_025210575.1 Schleiferiaceae bacterium | reverse complement strand
GTGTTGACCTGGATCCCGATAATATCCCGTGAGATGACGAAGAAACTTACGCACTCTTCCAACGTGGTGAAACGATCGGAGTGTTCCAATACGAGAGTCCTGGAATGCAGAAACACCTTAAAGATTTAAAACCAACCGTTTTTGCCGATCTCATTGCCATGAATGCATTGTACCGTCCGGGGCCAATGGAATATATTCCATCTTTTGTTAGAAGAAAGCATGGTGACGAAGAGATTGACTATGACCTTCCAGACATGGAAGAATACCTAAAAGAGACATACGGAATTACTGTTTACCAAGAGCAAGTAATGTTATTGTCGCAAAAGCTGGCAGGCTTCAGTAAAGGTGAAGCGGATGTATTACGTAAGGCAATGGGTAAAAAGCAGAAGGCTGTACTTGATAAAATGAAGCCTAAATTTATCGATCAAGCTTCAGAAAAAGGCCATGATGCTAAAGTGTTAGAAAAGGTTTGGAAAGATTGGGAAGCCTTTGCTTCTTATGCTTTCAACAAATCTCATAGTACTTGTTATGCGTGGGTTGCTTATCAAACAGCTTATTTAAAAGCGCATTTCCCTGCGGAGTATATGGCTTCTGTTTTGTCTAACAACTTAAACGATATCAAGTCTGTGTCTTTCTTTATGGAAGAGTGTAGAAGATCTGGAATTAAAGTTCTTGGACCCGATGTGAATGAATCTGCCTATCGTTTCACTGTAAATAAAAATGGTGAGATCCGCTTCGGAATGGGCGGTATGAAAGGAGTAGGAGAAGCTGCTGTTTTAGAAATCAATCAAGAAAGAGCTGAAAATGGTGAATACAAAGGCTTGTTCAATTTGCTTCAACGAATTGACTTACGCACGGTGAACAAAAGAACCTTAGAGAGTCTAGCAAAGGGCGGAGCTTTTGATAGTTTTGAGAATGAACACCGTGCAGTGTACTTCGATAAAAATGGTGATGATCGTACTTTTTTAGAGAAAGCAATGAAGTTTGCGAACTCTGTGAAAGAATCTGAGGAATCTTCTCAAGTATCTTTATTTGGCGAAGCTTCTGATGTGCAAATACCTGAGCCGCCCATACCACAAGTAGAGGAGTGGCCTCGCATTGTTGCTTTGAAAGCTGAAAAAGAAATCAATGGAATGTATTTATCGAGTCATCCACTGGATGAGTATAAACTGGAACTGAAAAATTACACCAATGCCGGTTTAGGAATATTCCAAGATCTAGAACAGATTTCTGGAAAGAAATTTATGGTGGCCGCAATTGTTACAGAAGTTCGCTCAGGTGTCTCAAAGCGAGGGGATCAATTTGGTTTTGTGAATTTTGAAGACTATCGGGATACATACGAGCTGGGATTATTTGGAGAGGATTATCACAAATTCAAGCATTTGTTGCAGAAAGACATGATGCTGCATTTAACGGGAATTGTAAAGACCACAAGGCGCAAAATGACCGATGGAACTGAAAAAGTATATCATCGAGTAAATCTGCAAAGAGTTATGCTTTTAAGTGAGGTGCTAGAACAAATGGCGGGCGGTGTTGAGTTTCGAGTGAGATTGCAAGATTTGGATATGAACCTGATTGATCAACTCGAAGATCTCTTATCTACGCATGGCGGAAATAAAACTATCAAAATGGTAATTACAGATAGTCATGAGGAGAAACCACTGAGTCTTGAAATGAGCACCTATCAGTATAAAGTAGAGCTGAGCCATGACTTAATAGAACGGTTGAAATTGATTACACCCTATGATATTAAGTTAAACTAGATACGCACTTTTTTGAGTATGTCGCGTTAATAACAAATGACTGTTGAAAGGGCGAAAATTGACAAGCGTCTTTAGATGTGTTTAAAGCGGATATTTGAAATAATTTTTATGGTACATTCGCGCCATATTTTTAGAAACGAATAATAAAAAAGATAGACGATGGCACTTGAATTTAATGATTCAAATTTTGACGAGTTAGTAATGAGTTCTGAAAAACCTGTATTGGTTGACTTTTGGGCAGAGTGGTGTGGACCATGTAGAATGGTTGGACCAATCGTTGAAGAGTTGGCAGGAGAATATGATGGTAAAGCGGTTATCGGAAAGGTAAACGTAGATGAGAACCAAGAGGTTGCAGCTAAATTTGGTATCAGAAACATTCCTACACTATTAGTATTCAAGAATGGTGAGATTGTAGACAAGCAAGTTGGTGTTGCTTCTAAGAATGCATTGGCAGCTAAGTTAGAAGGCGCTATGTAATTCTATTCAGATAAAGAATATTTAAAGTCCCGTAATCGTTATGATTACGGGACTTTTTTGTTTATTCGACCTATGCAATTTCAAGAGAAAGAGATACAAAAATTCACCAACTTAGAATTGTTGGCAAGGCAAGCTGTTGAGGGTTTTATTACAGGTTTGCATAAATCACCGTATCATGGTTTTTCTGTTGAGTTTGCAGAGCATCGATTATATAACAAAGGAGAATCTACAAGGCATATAGATTGGAAACTCTATGCGCGTAGTGACAAGATGTTTGTAAAGCGATACGAAGAGGAAACTAATCTTCGTTGTCGCATTATACTTGACGTTTCGCCATCTATGTTTTTTCCGGTAGATGCAAAACGTACTGTTCAGGATAACTCTAAGCTTAGTTTCTCTGTTTTCTCTGCAGCTGCATTAATCAATTTGTTAAAAAGGCAGAGAGATGCAGTTGGTTTAAGTTTTGCGGATGAGCAAGTAGTACTTCATACTGAGGCGAAGTCTACCACTCAGCATCAAATGCGTATGTATGCTGAATTGGGAAAACAGCTGGATAGAAAAGTGCCAGAGCAGGGGAGTAAATCAAACTTGGTAAAAACACTTCATGAAATTGCAGAACGTATTCATAGACGCAGTTTGGTGGTGATCTTCTCTGATATGATAGACAATGCCGACAACACTGTAGAGGAAGTTTTTGCAGCGCTTCAGCATTTGAAGCACAATAAGCACGAGGTTATTCTTTTTCATGTGTTAGATAAAAAAACAGAAGTTGATTTTCAATTTGAAAACAAACCCTACCGTTTTGTTGACATGGAAACTGGAGAAGAAGTAAAGATGAACCCTAGAGAATATCAAAAAGAATTAGCCCAACAATTGTCTCAAAGGTTACACGATCTAAAGGTAAAATGTGGCCACTACAAGATTGATATCATAGAGGTAGATATCGAAAAACCTTTTGACGACATACTCTTGCCCTTTTTAATTAAACGACAAAAACTAAACTAAAAAAGCCCACTGTGAAGTGGGCTTTACGTTTAACTACATCACCTATTAAGGTGTTGGTAAAATCACTTTACTTATTGCATGGATTACTCCATTTGTTCCTTGAATATCTGTTTCAACTACATTAGACTGTCTGTTGCGCTTATCAGTGATCACAACTCCATTTGATAAATCGATCATGATCTCATCACCGTTCACAGTTGGAACCATTCCTGCAGGTACTTCATCGCTATTTACATTACCATCAACAACATGATACGTAAGTACTTCCGCTAGACCATCAGTACCTAAAGCAGCAACTAAAGCAGGTACATCCGCTATACTTAATTCAGTAAGTAACATTGCAAATGCATTTTCATCTGGAGCGAACAATGTAAATGGTCCTTCGTTAGCATCTTTCATTAGATCATCCAAACCACCATCGGCTAAGCCAAGTGCGGCAGTTAACGTGGCATAATCTGCATTCATTTCTAATAGCTCATAAATTGTAAGAGGTAGAATTACTTTATCTACAATATGTATCACTCCATTGGAAGCCATGACATCTGGTGTCTCAACCATTGCTCGGTTGTTGATTTTAACACCGCTCATTGTATTTACATAGATAGATAGAGGGTCCATTGTGGCGTTCATACCCATAGTTGATACATAACCAGTAGATACCATATCGCTTGTTACTTTAGCTCCAAGCACGTGGTACATTAAAACATTCTTAAGCCCTTCAGTACCAAGAGCTGTTTCAACCTCATCTAAACTGTTTAAGTTTAATTCAGCTAATAAGTCCATAAACGCCTTGTCAGTGGGAGCAAAAACGGTTAATGTTTGATTCGCATCAGCCATTTTATCAGCCAATCCTGTACGTGTCAAAGCGTCCAAAAGAATCGTAAAGTTTCCATTATCAGTTGCAGTTGCTGCAATTGTCTTTAATTGTGGTGGATTAGGGTTTTGAGGAGTTTCGTCTTCTTTTTCGCATGAAGCAAAAACAAAAGCGCCAGCCAAAACCAGTGCAGTCAATTTTAAATTAAATATTTTCATTTTCATATTGTTTAACAATTACACGACAATATTAAACAAAACTGTTTAACTTTTCAAAATATATCTTAAACATTATTATCTATATGCTAATAGAATGTATCTATATTAGATTCATATTCAAGACTGTTGACCTGATTTAGTCTTGGTATTACGACCATATTTAGGCGATAAAAAAAAATATGGAAAGGCTTAAAAAATCTCTTGTGTGGATAGAAAATGAATTT
>JAOARK010000221.1 GCA_025210575.1 Schleiferiaceae bacterium | reverse complement strand
GTGGGAGATCTGTAGTGATGCTTGCGACCTAGGGAAAGAAGTTGGCCTACCTATTTACAAGTTTTTAAAGGAGCCTTTAACACGCAATTACGGAGAAGATTGGTACAAGCAATTGGAAGATATTGCTGCTCAATGGAAAAAGTAAGACCTGCTTTACAAGGGTGAAAAAGTGTGATTTTTCATTTCGGTTTTGAGGTTGTTAACATTTGTTGTGAATTACTTTCATAAAAAAATGACATCTTTTTTTTGCGATTTTCAAATCCCAATGTTCACAAGGCTTTAACATTTCACCCTCCACTTTAACTGTTAATAACTCCGCCTTTTTGTGAATATCTAGAAGTAGGTCTTCCGTTTTATTATCCAAATATTTGAAATGATTATGACACAGTAGCCCCTTTTGAAATCGGCATGTGTTTTTCGCAACCAATTATATATCAACATCTTAGAACGCCCTTAAAATCTGGACTCTGGGCTTTCTAACTAAAAATGACACGTTTAGCTATGACGCAGAATGAACCCATTTTACAGGAAAACAAGAATAGATTTGTTCTCTTTCCAATTCAGCATCACGACATATGGGAATGGTACAAAAAACAAGAAGCAAGTTTTTGGACCGTTGAAGAAATAGATCTTGGTCAAGATATAATTGACTGGACAACCAAGCTAAACGAAGACGAACAGTATTTCATTAAACACATCTTGGCCTTCTTTGCTGCAAGCGATGGAATCGTAAATGAAAACTTAGCCGAAAACTTTGTAAACGAAGTGCAGTTTACTGAAGCGAAATTTTTCTACGGCTTTCAAATCATGATGGAGAACATTCACTCTGAAATGTACTCTTTATTGATTGACACCCTGATTAAGGATGAAGCTGAAAAAGACAAATTGTTTACTGCTTTAGAAAACTTCCCTGCCATCAAGAAAAAAGCCGATTGGGCCTTGAAGTGGATTGAGTCTCCATCTTTTGCTGAAAGATTGATCGCGTTTGCAGCTGTAGAAGGAATCTTCTTTAGCGGATCATTCTGTTCGATCTTCTGGTTAAAGAAAAGAGGTTTACTTCCAGGATTGGCAACTTCTAACGAATTCATCAGTAGAGATGAAGGATTGCATTGTGACTTTGCTGTTCACCTACACAACAACCATTTGGTTAACAAAGTACCTCAAGAGCGCATCCAACAAATTATTGTTGAAGCCTTAGACATCGAAAGAGAATTCATTACCGAGTCTCTACCTGTTGATTTGATTGGTATGAACTCTAAGTTGATGACTCAATATTTGGAGTTCGTAACTGACCGTTTATTGGTGGAATTGAACTGCCCAAAAATGTACAATGCAGAAAATCCATTCGACTTTATGGAAATGATCTCATTGGAAGGAAAAACCAACTTCTTCGAAAAGCGTGTTTCTGAATACCAGAAAGCAGGTGTAAAACAAAACACCGGAAGCAATGAAGAGTCAACCTTTAGCCTAGACGCTGATTTTTAAGAATATAACTAACCCAAAATAATTCACTGCCAGTATGTATGTATTAAAAAGAGACGGCCGCAAAGAGCTCGTAAAATTTGACAAGATCACCGCCAGAGTTCAAAAACTATGCTACGGATTGAGCAATCATGTTGATTCTGTAAGCGTGGCGATGAAAGTAATTAACGGATTGTATGACGGGGTAACCACTTCTGAGTTGGATAACCTTGCTGCAGAAGTAGCTGCAAGTATGACCGTTAGACATCCTGAGTACGCACAGCTTGCTGCGCGAATTGCCATCTCTAACTTGCATAAAAACACCAAGAAGTCTTTCAGCGAAACAATGAAAGACTTGTATGAATACATTAATCCTGAGACCAACGAAAAAGCTCCATTAATTGCTGATGACGTATATGAAATCATTACCAACAATGCAGAGCTTCTAGATTCTACAATTATTTACGACCGTGATTTCGGCTATGATTATTTTGGGTTCAAAACCTTAGAGCGTTCGTATTTATTGAAGATCAATGGCGCTATTGCTGAGCGTCCACAACACATGATTTTACGTGTAGCTTTGGGTATTCACAAAGACGATATCGAGTCGGCTATAGAAACATACGACTTGATGTCTAAGCGTTACTTCACCCACGCTACTCCAACATTATTCAACGCAGGTACACCTAAGCCACAAATGTCTTCTTGCTTCTTGTTAACCATGAAGGATGATAGCATTGATGGCATTTACGATACATTAAAGCAGTGTGCTAAAATTTCGCAGTCGGCTGGAGGAATTGGTCTTTCTATTCACAATGTAAGAGCTACAGGTTCGTACATCCGTGGCACGAATGGTACTTCTAACGGAATCATCCCAATGTTGAAAGTATTTAACGATACTGCGCGTTACGTAGACCAAGGGGGTGGAAAACGTAAAGGTTCGTTCGCGGTTTACCTTGAGCCTTGGCATGCTGATATCTTCGAATTCTTAGAAATGAAGAAGAACACCGGTAAAGAAGAAATGCGTGCACGCGATCTATTCTATGCTATGTGGATCAATGACTTGTTCATGAAGCGCGTTGAAGAAGATGGAGAGTGGACCTTAATGGATCCAAACGAGTGTCGTGGAATGGAAGACGCTTACGGTGAGGAATTCGAGAAACTGTACTTGGGCTATGAGGCAGCAGGGAAAGGAAGAAGAACCATTAAAGCACGTGAGCTTTGGCAAAAGATCCTTGAATCTCAAATTGAAACGGGTACGCCTTACATGTTATACAAAGACGCATGTAACGAGAAGTCGAACCAAAAGAATTTGGGAACAATCCGTTCTTCTAATTTGTGTACAGAGATTTTAGAGTACACCGCTCCAGACGAAGTTGCGGTATGTAACCTGGCTTCTATTGCACTTCCTCAATTTATTGAAGACGGTAAGTTCAACCACCAGTTGTTATACGATATCACGTATAAGATCACAAAGAACCTCAACGCCATTATAGATCGTAATTACTATCCAGTGGCAGAGGCAAGAAAGTCGAACATGCGTCATCGCCCTATTGGTATTGGTGTACAAGGTTTGGCCGATACGTTCATCAAGTTGCGCTATCCATTTACATCGGATGAAGCAAAACAGTTGAACAAAGACATTTTTGAAACCATCTATTTCGCGTCTTTAACATCGTCTAAAGACATGGCCAAAAAAGATGGTGCATATGAAACGTACGAAGGTTCTCCTATTTCAGAAGGTATCTTCCAATTCAACATGTGGGGTGTGAAAGAAGACCAGTTAAGCGGTAACTGGGATTGGGACAAACTACGTGCGGATATCAAAGAAAGTGGAGTACGTAACTCCTTATTGTTAGCACCAATGCCTACGGCTTCAACTTCTCAGATCTTAGGAAACAACGAGTGTTTTGAGCCTTATACTTCAAACATCTACACCCGTAGAGTTTTAAGTGGTGAGTTTATTGTAGTGAACAAGCACTTGTTAATGGACTTAGTAAGCCTCGGACTTTGGAATGACGACATCAAGAACGAAATGATGAAGGCCAACGGTTCTATCCAACACATTGACGCGATTCCAGATAATATCAAAGAACTCTACAAAACGGTTTGGGAGATGAGTATGCGTGACATTATTGATATGGCGGCTGACCGCGGTCAGTTCATCGATCAGTCACAATCTTTGAACCTATTTGTGGAAGATCCAAATATTGGTAAACTTACTTCTATGCATTTCTATGCTTGGAAGAAAGGACTGAAAACAGGAATGTATTACTTGAGAACAAAAGCGGCTACCAACGCTATTAAGTTCACAGTAAGTAAGAATGTACAAAGTGAAGTAACCCCAGTGGTTTCTACCGAAAAACAAGTAAAAACTTACGAGACAGTTGCGGCTCCCGTAGTTGAAAATAAAGTAGAAGAGCCTCAAGCGGCAGTTTCTATTACAGACGTAAATGAGGTCATGTTACCTCAGGAAGGTAAAGTCTATTCAGCTCAAGAGTCTATATCATGCTCCATAGACAATCCAGATGAATGTGAAGCATGCGGATCGTGAGTTATTTATAGATTGGTTGCAAAAAACCCCGAGCTTAGGCTCGGGGTTTTTAATTTGTACACACCCCGTTAAAAGGAATGCCATAAACGGCAATAAGCATTGTCTATTAAAATAGAATTGTCATTTTTACTGTATCGGATAAAAGCATTGTTTTTATCCTGTAGTTGTAGCCAATGTGAAAAAGAAGCCGTGAATGAACAAAACGATATTTGAGATTGCCAAAATGGACTGTCCTTCGGAAGAGAACCTAATCCGAATGAAATTGGACGGAATTTCAAGTATTGAAAATTTGGACTTTGATATTCCAAACCGAAAACTGACCGTTTTTCATAACGGAGAAATTGACCAAATCGAAAAGTCAGTTCTCGAATTGAATTTGGGCGGTAAGAAAATCTCGACAGAACAAACTCACCAAACGAAATTTAAAGAAACTGCAAACCAGAAAAGAATACTCTGGACAGTACTCGCAATAAACTTTGCCTTTTTCCTAATCGAGATGACAACAGGACTTATTTCAAAATCAATGGGATTGGTTGCCGACAGTTTGGATATGCTCGCAGACAGTTTCGATTACGGCATTAGCTTGTTTGCAGTTGGCGGAACGGTGATTAGAAAAAAACGGATTGCCAAAATTGCAGGGTATTTTCAAATAACACTTGCGATTGTCGGATTTGTAGAGGTGTTGAGAAGATTTATCGGAGCGGAAAAACTACCTGACTTCTCGACAATGATAATCGTTTCGATTTTCGCCCTTATTGCAAACGGAATTTGTTTGTATTTACTTCAAAAGTCAAAAAGCAAAGAAGAAGCACATATGAAAGCAAGTATGATTTTCACTTCGAATGACGTGATTATCAATTTGGGAGTAATAGCAGCAGGAGTTTTAGTCAATTGGTTGAATTCAGATAAACCTGACTTGATAATTGGAACTATCGTTTTTGGATTGGTAATTCAAGGCGCAATAAGAATATTAAAACTTGGAAAATAAAAACACTGGCTACAACAAAACCTATACGCAATGCCCTTCGGGACACTGCTTATAGCCAAACCGTTGTAGCACATTAAAATGAAACAGACGATTTTCATATTATCTATTCTAATTTCCATTCAATGCTTTGGGCAAAAATGGTATTTGAACAATGTCAATGAAAATGAAAAGTTTCCATATGAATATTGGTTCCAGTTTGAAAATATAGAAGACACTTGTTCCTATATACAGACCAAGAATCTTGAAAGTCAAAATTCAGTATTCAAGTTACTTGACAATAAAGGCGACACAGTAATGTTCGCTAATATCAAGGTGATAAATCTTGAAAATGAATCTGAAACTAATCTGATATCAGAATTTAATGGACAGACAGGGATTCAACTTGAAAATGGAAAATACAAGATTGAAGTAAAAGCGATGAATTATGATTACTTCAATTTGAACTTTGAAATTGAAAATGGTGAACAAGTTGAACTAACAATAAAGCTAGGACTTGCCCCAGAATTAGAAGTTTATCAAATTGATTCTAAAAAGGAATTAACAGAGACTAAAATTTTAGAAATAATAGAATGTGTAAGAAAAAATCGAAATGATTTTCACAAGATTTGTTCTGACTTGAAAAAGTATCGAATAGTGATGCACATATGAAAATAAAAACGTGCTACAACACTAAATAAAGTCAATGCTAAATCCTCCTAAACCGACAATCACGTCTTCTTACTTTACGACATCTTCTCCGAAGATATCGACACCCGAAGCTGCACTGTCTTTATTTTAACCGTTGTAAGCAATTGGAAAATTCAAGATGAAATTGTTAAAGAAAATATTATTCACTGTTTTGATTGCAATTGGAATTGGAGTTCTTATTGCAATGGATATAGCTGATAGAGATGTTTTCTATTCTAGACATATTCCTGAAGAGGAAATAAAGGAATTTCATTTCTACAAGACAATTGAAGAAGTACAGGAGGCATACGCAAGGAATTATAAAAATCCTGAATACTCATTTCCAAGAGGCAACGTTGAGAAAGTGAAAATCTATAAAAATCAATTCTTGACAAGTCGAATTACTTCAAGGACTTTATCTAATGAAAATGCTAAATCTACCATTGACTTCTTAAACGACCCTCACAACTTTGATTGGGGAGAAACCACTTGGAGTTTGAAAGAGTCGGAATATATTTTGAGGTTTTTTGACAAGCAAGACAATGAAATAGGAAAAGTTTGGCTCTGTATAGAAGGTTGCGGAATGACTGAATCAATTCCTTTCTCTCCTAGTATGAAATTTGGAGGATTAAGTAATGTTGGAAGGGAAAATTTAGACAGCCTATTAAAACGAATAAATGAAAATTAAAAACTGCTTACAACACTGTATATAGCAAATAGGGCGTTCGGTGATTAAAGAAAGTTCAGTGCTATTTACCAACACCGCCAAATCGTTGATTTGGCTTTTAAAATGAATAAGATAAAAACAAAACGCAACGCTTTGGCTCAGTGCAAACTTGAAAGTTAATTGCTTTCTACTGCCCTACTTGCCATATACTAATCGTTACCCAACATTTAACCAAAACGCAAATGTTCTGGAAAAAAAAGAAAAATAAGCCGACTGAATTTAAATGCTCTGAATGTGGACAAGTCCATTCGGATTGGCCAGCGTTATCCTTTAAATCGCCAGCTAATTATGATTTCCTTTCTGACCAAGAAAAATCCAAATTTGGAAAATTGGGTTCTGACTTTTGCGAAATTCATTACGAAGACCAAATTGACCGATTTATCAGAGTAACACTGACTCAAAAAGTGAACGATACTTGTGAGAGCTTGGATTACGGACTTTGGGTATCGTTAAGTGAGAAAAGCTATTTAGATTACCAATCAAATTTTGACAATGAAAACCACGAAACTGGATATTTTGGTTGGTTATGTAGCAACATTCCAGAATATGGAGACACTATGTCAATTCCTTGCGATGTAATGACAAAAAGTGGAAATGACAGACCTGAAATTTTTCCGCATCAGGATTTTGACCATCCATTCGTCAAAGATTATTACAATGGAATTACAAAAGCAGAAGCGGAAAAAAGAACAAATGAAATGATAAAAAACGTTGGGTAACACCAAATAAAGCCAATGCTAAATCCTCCTAAACCGACAGTCACGTCTTCTTACTTTACGACATCTTCTCCGAAGATCTCGACAGCTGAAGCCGCACTGTCTTTATTTTAAACGTTGCAATAACGAAATCCCTTTGCGCTACCATAAGTTAAAGACTTACGGTAGCGCTTATATTTTCGTCATAATTTGAAACCTTTAAAGGCAATATTATCCTTTCAATACTCCATCAACAGACTTAGCCGTATCCAGCACC
>JAOARK010000220.1 GCA_025210575.1 Schleiferiaceae bacterium | reverse complement strand
GTGTTATCCACCGCAAGGTGAATTCCATGAGCACTAGCTATTTCAGATATTGCTTGAATATCAATGATATTCAACATTGGGTTCGTTGGAGTTTCAACCCAGATCAGTTTTGTATTGGCCTTTAAACTTGCCTCAACCTCCCCTGCGCTGCCCATGGGCACAAATGAAAAGTCAACACCGTATTGCTCAAATACTTTTGTAAACAATCGATATGACCCTCCATAAAGATCATTCGTTGAAATGACATGATCTCCTGGTTTGAGTAATTGAATAACTGCAGAAACAGCGGCCATACCACTTCCAAAAGCTATCCCAAACTTGCCGCCTTCAATTGCCGCGAGATTTTTTTCCAAGGCAATGCGTGTTGGATTCTTTGATCTGCTGTACTCGTAACCTTTATGATCACCCGGAGCAGATTGAGCATAAGTAGTAGTAAAATAAACAGGGGGCATAACAGCCCCAGTAGATGGATCTGGCTCCTGACCACCATGAACAGCTAAAGTTCCAAAACCTAAATCGCTTTTCTCTTTCATTGAAATAACTCTTGTCAGCAAATGTAGAAACTAAGTAATGCTATTAAAATTGACCAAAAATCTGTTGTTTATTTAACTGAATTATTCCCATTTTCAAAATGGATAATGTGCATCTTTAGCCTCCAAAGAAAACCGCATGGTAAAGACCTTTAAAGTTAAGAGCTGGGCTGATTTTCAGGACAAACTCTTTTACGACACACATGACGATCGAATTGATCGGTTTCGCTCTCCATACATTTATAGAGGTTTGAATAATGCGCAGGACTCGCTTACAACTTCGTTGCACAGATTAGGCGGAGAAAGCAGCAAATTAGAACGGCATTTACTTAGAAACTTTAAAAAGTACGCACATTCATCAGAGCTGCCAGGAAATAATATTTGGAACTGGATAGCTTTAGCTCAACATCATGGCTTACCAACACGCCTTTTAGATTGGACATACTCCCCGCTTGTTGCAGCACATTTTGCATTAACTGAGTTAGATAGTTTTCAGAATGATGGGGTAATCTGGGCTTTGAATTATGTAAACTTGAATAAGTACTTACCGGACAAGCTCAAGATTGTAATAGAAAAAGAAAGATCTAACACGTTTACTGCAGAAATGCTATTAGATGCCTGCAGCACTATTGATGATCTTGAGAAACTTTCTAACGACCCTTACCTATTGTTTCTTGAACCTCCATCTTTGGACGACAGAATTGTAAACCAATACGCCTTGTTTTCCCTAATGTCCAATCCAGTCACACAACTTCAAGATTGGCTGCCAAAAGACAAATTCTATTACTTTAAAATCATCATCCCAAAAGAATTAAAATGGGAGTTTAGAGATAAACTAGATCAGGCAAATATTACAGAACGCGTTCTTAAACCGGGTTTAGATGGATTAAGCCAGTGGTTAAAACGACACTACAGCAGTAAATCTTAGCGTTTTATGAGCTTATGTTCAACAGCAAATCTTACTAAACCAGCTGTATTTCTCAATCTTAATTTAGAAAGAATATTTTGACGATGATTGTCAACGGTACGTTTACTGAGTTCAAGTTCGTTGGCGATCTCTTCATTGGTCATTTCATCAGCAATACGCTTTATAATCTGCAATTCACGATTAGACAAATTATCGATCAAAGCATCAACATCAACTTGAGACTTAGGCTTATTTTTCTCCTGAAGACTCATGTTAATTAAGCGGTTAGCGATATCTGAAGAGTAATAAAGCTGCCCATCCATTACTTTTTCAATAGCCGTGATCAATTCGCTTGAATCTATATTCTTTAGAACATAGCCCCTCGCACCTGAAGACAACATTTCAGCGGCATAAACATGTTCATCGTAATTAGATAAGCCAATTATTTTAGCTTCGGGCTTTAAAGCCATTATATCTTTAGTGATTACATCCCCTGTTTTATCGGGAAGTTTGTAATCCATTATTATACAATCATAATTATGATTGGCTACACTTTCTAGCGCCTCAGAAGCACTCGATGCCTCACTAACAGAAAATTCAAACTTTTCTTTGTTTGATTCTAACATCATTCTCAACCCATCTCTTACTACAGGATGATCATCAACAATTAATAACTCCAAGCCTTTCATATTATCATTAATAACTTTGCAATTATAGTCTTTCAATCTTTTCTATTGGAAACTCCAAGCTATATTTTACCCCAATATCACTGTTAGTATCCAATTTTATTTTACCCTGAAATTCACCCACTCTGTAGAAAATATTGGCCAAACCCATTCTACTACGGGCGGTTTCAATCTCGTGAAAGCCAATTCCATTATCCTCAAAATCAAGAATGAGTTCGTTTTTTTCTTTTTTAATAAAAAGTACTAATTCCTGTGCTTTTCCGTGCTTAATTGCATTGGAACACAACTCTTGAATTATTCGGTAAACCGAAGTTTGAAACTCTACCGAAAGAGCAGCAAAATCTACATTAGTCTTTAAATCTAATTTTACACCATAGTGATTTTGCAATCTGTCCTCTAAAGCAACAAGCAATTGATACAATCCCTGTTCTTCAATTTTAGCTGGCATCAGATTGTAACTAATGGTCCTCAACTCTAAAATTGCATCATTAATAGCCTTTTCGAGTTTCGGAAGTATTTTAGACAAACTCTCTGGGTTTTCTCTCAAACCATTCACCATGAATTTCACACCACTTAAAAATTGAATGGCACTATCATGAATATCAAAAGCAATTCTTCTACGCTCATCATCCAAAAGATCATTGGTAATGGAAATAAAATTGCGCATGTAAGACTCATCAACTTTAGGGCTTAAGCACGCCAGCCTAGAATCATTTAGTTTAATATGAAGATAGTCATAAGTCGTATTTTCAATTTCTCGCGTTTCAACAACAACTTTGTCTTCTTCAGATTTCAACTCACTCCAATGATTACCTTTAATAAGGTCTTCACAATTATTTATGTTCCAGACTTCATCTTGATAGAAAAGATTCAAATCTTGATTTATCGGCAAACCATTTTCTTGAATTTCTTTCTGTGCCATTGAAAAATTATCGACTAACAAATCATCCCAGCCATTTGTTATTTCAAAAGACAGCCTGTCATCAGGAAATATATTATGGAGCAGAATCCTACTCTGTATCAGGGATAACAAACCATTGGTCTTTGCAAACATCATCGTTTGGTCAAGGATATTTATAAGGGTAAAAGTTAACTAATAAGTCAATACACTCAAATTGACTACCACATTCTTGCTCTTAAATAGGCATTAGTACCAATGCTCAATTTAAGAATCGGTGAAAATCGTATAAAATCCGCTTCGCATTGATCAAAAAATAGAAGAAATTAAAGCGATAGAATTAGTCCTTTTTACCTAGCATTTCCTAGTATTTTCATCTCTTGTACAACAAAAAATCCCAACTTAAATTTGCTTCACAGGTAGTTCTTTTCTATTGCATGAATAATTTTAGGTTAGGGGATTTTTATTCATGTTAACTCCATGGTTGTGTAGTTTTCCCATGAAAAAAGCAAGGTACCATGGAGTTTTTCTTTTTTTTACCCTTATGAACATCACAGTATTAACCGGTGCAGGTATTAGCGCAGAAAGCGGTATTTCAACATTTAGAGATAATGGCGGCCTTTGGGATAAATACAATGTCTACGAAGTTGCCACTCCAGATGCTTGGATCAACAATCAAGAACTAGTTCTTCAATTTTACAATGAAAGAAGAGAACAGCTATTGAATTGCAAACCAAATAACGCTCATTTTGAAATAGCCAAATGGGAAAATCATTTTAACGTAAATGTAATAACTCAAAATGTTGACGACCTGCACGAACGCGGAGGTTCTAAAAACGTATTACACCTACATGGAGAGTTGCTGAAATCTCGAAGCACCGGACCTACAAATAAGGTTTACGAAATGACTAGTGCTTTCTTAAATATTGGGGATAGCTGCCCCGAAGGCTACCAACTGCGACCCCATATAGTTTGGTTTGGTGAGGATGTGCCCATGTTTCCTAAAGCCGAAGAAATTGCAGTCGATGCAGACATTCTTATTGTAATTGGTACTTCACTGCAAGTTTACCCTGCTGCAAGCCTTGCCTTTTTAGCAAAACCTAACACACCAATTTATGTGATTGACCCATCAGATATGGATAGTTTACCCAACAACGCAATTCACATTAAAGAAAAAGCATCCATTGGTACTAAAAAGCTCACAGATATATTGTTGCGAGAATATTTAGAATGAACTATATTTGCAGCGAATTTAAAGATGAACGAACTAGAGGGGACTAAATGTCCCCTCTTTTATTGCATGGATTATCAAAAATTAGAAAATATTGTTGAGCAGGTATTAGAAGAAGAAAATGCTTTCTTGGTTCAGCTAAAGCTGAAAGAAGGAAACAACATAACTCTTAATGCCGACTCATTTGAAGGGATGACATTTCAGCGATTGAAAATGATCAATAGAAAAATTGAAGCATTGTTAGATCGTGATGTTGAAGACTTCAACCTTACTGTATCTTCTCCAGGTTTAGACAGACCATTTTTGGTGAAAAAGCAATATGAATTGAACATTAACAGAACAGTTAAGGTTAATTTAAAGAGCCAAGATATAGTAGTTGGTAAATTAGTCGAAGTAAACGATGAGCAAATTGTTATTCAGACTAAACAATCAAAAAAAGAACAAAGCAAAACACTAGAAATTGCTTTCGCTGATATTTTAGAAACTAAAGTTGAAATTGAGTTTTAATTAAGTAACAATGGAAAATCTTGCCATTATTGAATCCTTTGGGGAATTTAAGGATGAAAAAAATATAGACAGAGCTACGCTAATGGCCATCATAGAAGATGCCTTTAGAAATCAGTTGCGTAAAAAATACGGAACCGATGAAAACTTTGACATTATTGTAAACCCTGACAAAGGAGACTTGGAAATCTGGAGAAACAGAACCATTGTAGACAATGGTGATGTTGATGATGATAACTTAGAAATAAGTTTAAATGACGCCTTGAAGATTGAACCAGATTTTGAAGTAGGTGAAGAAGTTTCAGAAGAATTGAAAATTATTGATTTGGGGAGAAGGTTTGTTCTTTCTTTCAGACAAAATTTGATCTCTAAAATTCAAGAGCACGATAACGCTGAATTGTACAAAAGGTACAAAGACATGGAAGGCGAGATCGTTGCCGGTGAAGTTCACCACATCAGACATAAGGAAATCATCATTTATGATGATGAAAGCAATGAATTGGTCTTACCTAAAGACCAAATGATTCCAGACAAAGACTTCTTTAGAAAAGGTGATACTGTGAGAGCGGTTGTGAAGCGCGTTGACTTTAAAGGAAGCAAGCCTGTTGTAATCATGTCTAGAACGGATGAGAAATTCTTGGAGAAATTATTTGAGCAAGAAATCCCTGAGGTATTTGACGGATTGATTACAATTAAGAATGTTGTTCGTGTACCTGGTGAAAAATCTAAAGTTGCTGTTGAATCTTATGATGACAGAATAGACCCTGTAGGTGCTTGTGTTGGAATGAAAGGAAGCCGTATTCACGGTATTGTTAGAGAATTACGTAACGAGAATATTGATGTAATCAATTTCACCAACAACACACAACTATATATTCAAAGAGCATTAAGTCCTGCTAAAGTTACAAGCATGACTTTGAATGAAGAAGACAGCAGAGTTGATGTTTTCTTAAAGCCAGATCAGGTTTCTATGGCTATCGGAAGAGGAGGTCACAACATCCGTTTGGCTGGTAGATTAACTGGTTACGAAATTGATGTGTACAGAGACGAGGCTACTGACGAAGATGTAGAACTTACAGAATTCTCTGATGAGATTGATGAGTGGATCATCTCAGAATTCAAGAAAATTGGTTGCGATACCGCGAAGAGTGTTCTTGAATTGTCTACAGAAGAATTGCTAAATAGAACAGATCTGGAAGAAGAGACGATTGAAGAGGTGAAAACCATTCTTTCAGCAGAATTTGAAGATTAAGAATTAAAAGGTCCAACTAACCGGAAATAGGTAATATGGCGAGTTACAGATTAAGTAAAGTTTTAAAGGAGTTGAACATAGGCCTTCAAAACGCAGTAGACGAACTGTCTAAATCAGGTTTTGATGAAAGGTTTACGCCCAATTCTAGAATTTCTGAAGATCAACACAATGTATTGTTGGATGCTTTTCAGGATGACAAATCCCGAAAGGATGCAGCGGAAGCTGTAAGTCAGCAGAAAAAGGAAGAAAAAGAAGCCATGCGCGCAGAACGTGAGGCATTAAGAGGTGATGTTGCTCCTACCGAAGTTGAAGCGACTCCTGAAGCTACTCCATCGCCAGAGGAGCCTAAGGAAGAGGAAAAAACGGAGGAAAAGGAAGAACCTAAAGCCGAAGTTAAAGAAGAGCCTAAGGTTGAAGAAGCTCCTGCCGAAGAGGTCGTTGAAGAAAAACCTGCACCGGTTGAAATAAAAGAAGAACCTCAAGTTGAGGCTACTGAAGTGAAGGAAGAACCGAAAGTTGAAGAACCTGTTAAAGAAGAACCAGCTAAGGAAGAACCCAAAGCCGAAGTCAAGGAAGAAGAGGTAAAAGAAGAAGCTCCTGCAGAGGAGAAAGAAGAGGCTTCTGGTTCTAAAAAAATAAAACTATCTGGACCTAAAACATTAGGCAAAATCGATTTAGATAAACTTCAGAAACCGAAGAAAGCTAAAGCGAAAAAAGAAGAGCCTAAGGTTGAAAAAGAAAAACAAGAGGCTCCAGCCCCTGAACCGGCAAAAGAGGAAGTTAAAACTGAAGCTAAGAAAGAAGAGCCTAAAACTGTAGAGGAAAAACCCGCTACGGAAGAAGTTAAGGGTGAAGAATCAGAAGCTCCGGCAGACGACAAAATACAAACACAATACAAGAAACTTTCTGGTCCAAAACTTACTGGGAAAACAATTGACTTGAGTCAATTTAACAAACCCAAGAAGAAAAAAGTGGCTTCTTCTGGAGATGATCCAAAGTCTGCAGACAAGAAAAAGAAAAGAAAACGTATTGTTAAAGAAGGAGCTAAACCTGCTGGTGCTGACAACCGTCAAAGACCGCAAGGTGGTGGAAGAGGAAAAGGCAAAAAGCCATTTGCTAAGAAAACCGCACCAAAAGTTGAATTGACGGAAGAGCAAATCCAGAAGCAGATTAAAGAAACTCTTGAAAAACTTACTGGAGGTAAAAAATCCAAATCTTCTAAAATTAGAAGAGATAAGCGTTTAGAGCGTAGAGAGCAAGAAGCCCTAGACGAAATCCAAAGAGAGGAAGAACAAAAAGAATTAAAAGTTACAGAATACGCTACAGCTACAGACTTAGCGAACATGATGAACATTTCTGTAACCGAAGTTATTTCCGCATTAATGGGTATCGGACTGATGGTTACGATGAACCAAAGACTTGATGGCGAAACCATAGAAATGGTTGCTGGTGAGTTTGGTTTCAATGTAAACTTCGTAGATGCTGAGGTAACTGAAAACATACAAATTGAAGAGGACAGCGAAGAAGATTTACAACCTCGTGCTCCGATCGTAACTGTAATGGGACACGTAGATCACGGTAAAACTTCTTTACTAGACCACATTAGAAAAGCAAATGTAATTGCTGGTGAAGCTGGAGGTATTACTCAGCACATTGGTGCCTACTCTGTAGAAGTACACACCGGACAAAGAATTGCATTCTTAGATACACCGGGTCACGAGGCATTTACCGCAATGCGTGCGCGTGGTGCTCAAGTAACAGATATCGCCATTATTGTGATTGCTGCGGATGATGCTGTGATGCCTCAAACAAAAGAAGCTATATCTCACGCTCAAGCAGCGGGTGTACCTATAGTGTTTGCATTCAACAAGATTGATAGACCTAACGCTAATCCAGAAAAAATCAAAGAGCAGTTAGCTCAAATGAATTTGTTGGTAGAAGATTGGGGAGGTAAAATTCAATCTCAAGAGATATCAGCAAAATCAGGATTAGGTGTTGAAGAACTACTAGATAAGGTATTGCTTGAAGCGGAAATGCTTGATTTAAAAGCGAACCCAGACAGAGTTGCTACCGGAACTATTGTTGAAGCTAGCCTCGATAAAGGCCGTGGTTATTTAGCCACCATCATGGTTCAGAATGGAACTTTAAAAGTTGGTGATTACGTTTTAGCAGGTCAATACAGTGGTAAAGTAAAGGCCATGCTTGACGAAAGAAATAAACCAGTTAAAAAAGCTCCACCTTCAACTCCTGTAAGTTTATTAGGATTAGATGGTGCTCCTCAAGCGGGTGACAATTTCATCGTAATGAAAGATGAAAGAGAAGCGAAACAAATCGCTTCTAAGCGTACACAATTAAGCAGAGAGCAAAGCGCTAGAACTCAAAAGTCTCTGACTTTAGAAGAGATTGGAAGACGTTTAGCCGTTGGAGATTTCCAAGAGTTGAACATTATCTTGAAAGGAGATGTGGATGGTTCTATCGAAGCATTGAGTGATTCACTTCAAAAGCTTTCAACCGATGAGATTCACGTACAGATTATCCATAAAGGCGTAGGACAGATTACCGAATCGGATGTACTTCTTGCATCTGCATCAAGTGCTATCATTGTTGGATTCCAGGTACGTCCTTCTGGCTCAGCTCGTAAGATTGCTGAAAAAGAAAACATCGACATTCGTTTATACAGCATTATTTACGATGCAATCAACGAAATCAAAGATGCAATGGAAGGAATGCTTTCTGCTGAACTTAAAGAAGAAATTATTGGTACGGCAGAAATTAGAGAAACCTTTAAGATTTCTAAAGTGGGAACCATTGCAGGTTGTATGGTTACTGATGGAAAAATCACACGTTCAAGCAGCGTAAGATTGATTAGAGAAGGTGTGGTTATTTACACTGGAGAACTCGGATCATTGAAGCGCTTTAAAGACGATGCGAAGGAAGTATCTAAAGGATATGATTGTGGACTAAACGTGAAGAATTACAACGACATTAAAGTTGGTGATGTGGTTGAAGCATTCGAGCACGTTGAAGTAAAAAGAACGCTTGACTAAAACAGTTGAGTACTAAGATAAAAAAGAAAAAGGCCGTTAATAACGGCCTTTTTTTATGGGGTGAAATTCACTTGAATTCTCGATTGATTTTCCCGACCATCAACCACTTTAATGGAACCCTTAAAGCTTACAACTTTTGGCCTAATATGATTGATCAATTCTTGCAAATCTTGAACCTTGGGAAAACGGATTTCTATCATCGTACCTTCACTGTCTTGGCCCAATTCAATATGCAATTTCTTGACTTGGTTTTTCTCAATGAGTTCTAGAATGATTTCTTGAGTAACCCTAAAAGCAACAACAGAATTTTGTCGCTCTAAATGCACGTCAAACAAATCTCTAGATATGTACACAGAATAGTTATTCTCAATACGCTGAATAACCTCTTCTAGGGCTACATTCAATCCCTTGTTAATAGACTGCGGAACCAAATCTATACACACTTCCCTCAGCTCTTCTATTGCACGATCTAATACCGAACTTGCCTCTACAACCACTTTTTCATTAAGCGCCTGATTTTTGTCTTTATCACGCAAAGAAGCCATATAGAATTTCATTCCGGCCAATTTCTGCGCTAAGCTTTCATGCAAAATTTCAGCAAACTTATAACGCTCTTCTTCTTGTTGCACAACAATGTCTTTGATCAAAGAATTGGTTGCTTCTTTTATAAATGTGATATTCTTTAAACTACCATGGTAGGCAATTGAATCGTCAAAATCGAACTTGATCTTACGGATACTCATCAAGCAATCAGCAACCGAACTCCGGGCTTTTATAGCTACTTCAAAATCTTCCACTTCATCACTCTGCTGTAGCTTGCGCATAAAACTCTTTTTCTCGTCTTTTTCTTTGAAAAAATAACTACAAGGAGTTCTGAGCAATTCACTTCTATCCATTCCAAAAAGTTGCAAACAAGCTTGGTTTGCATCAATAAACTCTCCCTTGGTATTAATCAAAAAAATCGGATCGTTCGAACGCTCAAAAGTCTCTTTATACTTGTTAACGTTGGCATTTACACCCTTCCTGTACTGGTATACCTGATAAGCTTCTTCAAAAATCTTTCGTAGCTCATTCTCATCATATGGCTTGTTTACATATTTGTAAATCTTACCATGGTTTATTGCGTTGATTACCGCTTCAATATCAGAGTATGCCGTGATAAGAATTCGCATTACATCTGGATGCAAATCGCACATTTCAGTAAGAAATTCAACACCTGAAATCTTTGGCATGCGCTGATCTGTGAGTAGAATGTGGTACTCATTTTCGGCCATCAACTTTTTGCCCTCTTCGGCAGAGATAGCTGTATCTATTTTAAACTCGCGTCTAAAAGCCCCTTTAAAAGAGGAAATATTGCGCTGTTCATCATCAACATAGAGAATCTTAATCTTATCCATACCTATG
>JAOARK010000219.1 GCA_025210575.1 Schleiferiaceae bacterium | reverse complement strand
CATCTCTATATAATCTTAAGTAGATCCTGTAGTGATGTGGGATTCCTGTAGAATCTCCTATGTATTCGTACTGAATATCTCCACCAGAAAGATGTGAACTGTGTGCGGCAAAAAATGTAAGGTTGAGGAGGGTTAGTGCGAATAATAATTTACGGCACATTAATTAATTGTTTTGAGTGTAAAGGGTGCGCAATTTAAGTATAATTGAATGTGAATAATGATAATGAATAACCTGTTGTGGATGTAGTTGAATATCAACTGGAATGTAGGTCGATGACGTCAGAAGATGTTGCATTGGTAGCGCAGTATTGGGCAAATTTAAAGTCGGAGGATATGCAAAGAATGGGAGTGGATGAGAGTAAGCTTCCAGACTTAAATACTTTGAAGCAAAACTTAAATCATCAGCTATCATTACCTATTGAAGAAAGAAGAAGCTATGCAACTATTTGGTATGTTAATAAAGAACAGATAGGGCATTGCAATGTCAATCCATTTGAGTTTGATAAAGAAGGATTCTTGCATTTACATGTGTGGAAACCCTTGAACAGAAATAAAGGATTGGGCACAAAACTGGTAGAACTTTCTGTTCGTCATTTTTTTAAAGAATTGAGTCTTAAAACAATTTATTCTGAACCATTTGCTGAAAACACTGCGCCAAATGCAACACTTCCCAAGGTGGGATTTAAAAAAATGAAAACCTATGAGACTATTCCGGGAAGCATCAATTTTCTACAACGAGTAAATAGATGGCAATTAAAACGTGAAGAATTCAAATTTTAACCTTTTGCTTCAATCTTTCGTTATTTGTAAAACAAGACCGTTATCTATGAATAAAATCCAATTGTTTTGTTTGATCTTTTTGGCTTCCACAGGCTTAATGGGGCAATCTGCATTTGACGTATCGGGTAGAGTTGAGGATGCTAAATCTGGTCAAGTGGTACCCTATGCCCATATCTATATCAAGAATCAAACGAAAGGTACAGTAAGTGATTTCGAAGGCTTATTCTATTTAAACAATGTGAAACCAAAGGATTCAATAATCTTTTCGTTTATGGGCTATGAAGACAAGTTTATTGTAGCCGAAGATGCCCGGGATTTAGATGTGTTTAAGTTAGACCCCGTTAAAGAAGTTTTAGAAGAGGTAGTGCTAACGAATAATGATGATTTTCTCTACGAACTTTTGGCGAATTGCAAAGGAGGAAGGACCAAAGAGTTGAAGTATGCCAAATCGTATTTTTCCCTGAATACCTTCATCGATTCAAATCAAGTTGAACTTTTAGAGTGCTATTTTAATGGTGCATACGCTGGTTATAATGTTCAAGATCTTCATTTAAAGAACGGTAGGATTCATTTGGAGGATTATCAAGAAAAGTTCTTCGTTTCGTTATCTACTTCCAGAGCTATTGTTCAGCATCAATTATTTGCTTCGAACAATTATTTTCCTGAAGCACCTTTTCGCTATGGCAGGAACAGAATGGAGAAGTTGTACCACGTTCATTTTGGGGGTAAATACAAGGATGACAAGGAGAGGGTGATTTACAAAGTGAAGTTTGTACCAAAAGAAAATAAGCGATCTTTTTTTGAAGGAATGGCCTTTGTGGATTCCACAAGCGGATTGTTATTAAAGACCACATTGAGTATTGATAGCGCAGCTGTTCATCCATTTTACCCATTGTGGCCCAATGACAGCATTAATCATGTTTCGCTTGAAATTCAAAAGACATTTGAAGATGATCATGGGAAATTAAAAGTTACATCGATTGATTTTAATTATGCCCTTATGTATGACGGCAGAGACGAAGGGGAGTATGAGGTGAAGACAAATGCGGTACTCTATGCGTATAAATATGGAGAGCAGTTCATGTTGCCCATGTTTGGATTGAAGAACAATGGAATAAGCGATTATAGAAAGATTACCGCAGCTCCATACAATTCTTTTTTCTGGAAGAATATAAATGAGTTTACCATGAACAATGTGGTGAACAAGAATGAGTTTTTCGCGAAGAAATCAATACATGTAAATAATGCTGATCTGAGGCAAAACAAGTCGATGCTAAAAAAGGGCTTTTTTGAGCAGCCTTATGTAATGTGGAGTGAGCATAGAATGCACATTCAAGATAAGCTGCCTCGAGGGATGAATTATGAAGATTTGAATGGGGTACTGCCCTCTAAACGTTACAATTTAAAAGCATATCTCTATTTAGATGTCAACGAGTTTGATGGAGAAAAGCATTTTTTGGCCAAAGCCATCTATGATCCTTATCTCAGTTTTTTTCATTACCCAGATTCTAAAGAAGGTGATGCATTCGTGAACATGTTTTTTGATCTCTATGAAATTGAAAAAAGGAAGTTAGTTAAGGATTTGGGAAAAGGAACAAAAGAGGATTTCAAACTTTTGTATGAGGATTGTGTCACTCGGGCTGAAGCAGACTCTCGTAAATATGTGAAGGAGGTTGAAAGGGCCAAAGACCGTACTTCATTAACAAAATGGAATAAGAGAATCAAGAAACAATTGGATTTAGATAATATGGAGTTTTTTGGACTGAT
>JAOARK010000218.1 GCA_025210575.1 Schleiferiaceae bacterium | reverse complement strand
GGATAGAACTGTTCCTATTATTCCCTACCAATAGAAATCCCCTCAGATTTATAAACAACAAAAACGGAATAGAGGCCGGGGCGGAATATACACAGACCATAACGCCCCGGACTTTTTCCGAATCTTTAGCACCTAAAAACCAAAACGCTGACGGTGTTGCTGTACGTTTTTTTTAACAAGGGATGGAACTGTTCCTATTATTCTCTGCCAATAGAAAAATTGCTTAGATTTATAAATAACAAAAACTGAATAGAGTCCGGGGCGGTATATACGCAAACCATAACGCCCCGGACTTTTTCCGAATCTTGAGCACCTAAAACCCAAAACGCTGACGGTGTTGCTCCAAGTTTTTTATGGAAGGATAAAAGCGGCTTTCATTGGGTAGAATGATTTCCTTGTTTTCGTTGGCTTTTATTCCCATTTCCGGACTGTAGTCTTTTAATGTTGGATGCACTTTAACCCGATAATTATCGCTTAGGGCTATTAAACCTCTGTCGAATGCACGATGAAAAGTGGGCGACAAAGCTATTCCATTGCGAATAGAATCGTTATAACTCTCGGCAAATGGTGTAATATGGCAAGCCAACCAACGAATGATTTTTATCATCGGCATTCTGACTTTGCAACAATCTAACAATAAAACCAATACTTCTATAGAACTAGGATACAAAATGATTACAAGGAAGAGATTTGGTTTAGTAAAAGTCTATTTTTTATGAAAACTATCGTAAGTTTCTATGAACTCCTTGTGATATTCCTTGGACTGCTCCAAAAGCTCAATATAGGTTTTCACGAAAACCTCACCAGAGTTCATATAGGTTTGTTCTTTTCTTTTAAACTTGTAATCGTTTGACTTTTTTTCGCCCCCTACAACATAACACACAACTTTCGAAAAGCCTGTTTCAGAGGCATATTTATCTTGAAGAAAGGCCCCATAATTATAAGCCTGCTCCAATGCTTTCTCATCAACCTTATAAGT
Organism: Schleiferiaceae bacterium; assembly: GCA_025210575.1. Classification (GTDB taxonomy): domain Bacteria; phylum Bacteroidota; class Bacteroidia; order Flavobacteriales; family Schleiferiaceae; genus JAOARK01. Next base: position 2,122 of record JAOARK010000218.1, on the reverse strand, counting down.
ACTTCTTTTTATTTCTATGACATAAAGTATTTCTCCCAATGCATTACTACATAAAAAATCAATTCTTCTGTCCGCTTCGTCCAATTCTTCCTCAGGAAAAGATTCTTTCAATAATTGAGAATATTTTACCTCATCTTTAAATTCTAAAATTCGGGGATCAAGCAGCCAAGAGAATTTCTTCAAAAAATTGTGTAATGTTGGAACTTCTTTTGTGTCTGTATCAATATACTCCTCGAACTGCTTTATTACTTCAATCCTAGAATATGCCAAATCTTTAAATTGTTTAGATTCAATTGCTTTCCAGTCTTCCATCAACTTTAGAAGGTTTGGAATATCCTCTGGCTTAGATACATCAGCAATTTTAGATGCATATTCCTTAAACGTTTTATTATCAAACTTATCAATCACATTACTAATAATTTCACTTGACTCCACTACATCAATATTAGAATTCTCAAGGATAGGATCGATAATTTTATCACTTAACTCTTTTTCATAAGTAGGTAAATCATTTTGCCACTCTTCAATGTCAAGCTCCTTTTCATTTCTAATAGTTTCCTTTTTTATATTGGCACGCTTCTGTTTCCATTCGCTACCAATCTTTCGAATTATCTTTTGAAGATATTCTTGAAGTTCTTTGGTCTTTTCATTTTCCCAGTTTAATGAATGCCTATCTGTCGAAATAACATCTTCTTCAAAGTCATCTATAAAGTCCACCTCTAAATAGCCTGTAACATAACCATGAAACTGGTCATTATCTCTTGCTCCGTAGAACTCTGCAGTATTTACTATTTTACCTCTTGAGGTTAAATAAATACCCCTCATCTCTGTATCCTTAACAGGAGTTTCCAAGGTAAAGATTGTCCCACTAATATCCGACCAATGGCTATATTCTGAATCAAATGATTCTTTTGGAAAAATCCATTCAAACTGAGTCTTTAGTTCTTTGAATTTCAAATCATTTGTGACCGGAGTTTCATTATTACTATTCAATAATAACGAAGTCTTCATTTGATCAAATATCAAAAACTTCTTGGAGAGGCTCAATGCAATTCTGTTTAAGTAAACGACCACCACCTGAGGTGGTGGCTTTATTAAACCGTTGCCTCTAAAAGAGGCGGTATTCGTTGCTATCTGATTCGTGTTTCTTCTCTTCTTTTTCTTGATGTTGAATGTAACGCCGAATAAGGTCTTCATCCACTCCAACTGTCGTGACAAAATAACCTCGCGCCCAAAAGTGGTTTCCCAAATATGGCTTTTCCTTCAATCGTTTTCTAGTCTTAAAAAGGTGGATGGCACTTTTTCCTTTTATGATTCCCATAATTTCGGAGACAGAGCCCTTCGGGGGAATACTTATCAGCATATGAACATGGTCAGCCTGAATATTCATCTCCTCAATTTCAACATCATTCCATTCACAAACCTGTCGAATCTTGTGCTCAACTATATCTTTTACCTTCCCCTCTAAAATCCGGTAACGATACTTGGGGACAAATACAACATGAAAATTGCAGTGGTAAACTGTATGTGATAGCTTGCGATACTTTGCCATAAAGGCAAAGTTATAAAATGCATAGCAAAACATACATTACCATCGCCACAGGCGAAGGTTTAATGCTCAAATAAAGGAGCTGCCCAGCGACAGCTCCTCGATTCATAACTAATATTTACTAGACTATGCGCAACCTAGTTATATCCTGGATTTTGTTCAAGAGCGTTATTACCCGAGATGGCATTTTCGGGAACCGGATAACGACGCAAATGTGAAGAACCTGAGGCTTCGTGGTCCCACCATTTTTCGGTGGTAAACTTATTCCATCGAATAAGGTCGGTTCTACGACGACCTTCGCCTAAAAATTCAACTCCCCATTCATCCAATAAACGGTATTCATCCAAATTTCCGGTAGTTACAGGGTCAGGGTCAGTACCATTTTCGAAGTTACGAGTACGAACGGTGTTTATTAAACTTGCTGCACCCTGGCTATCGCTTGCTCGGAATTTACATTCTGCCAACATGTAATACACTTCGGTTAAACGAATAACCGGATTATCGGCGCCATAACGCAAGGACTCATCGGCCAGGTTAGGCATAGGCACCTTTACCAAACGAACACCTGTGTTC
>JAOARK010000217.1 GCA_025210575.1 Schleiferiaceae bacterium | reverse complement strand
ACAGATGCATCTGCGGCAGCTGAACCGGCATCTGGTGCATCTATTGAGAAACTAAAATCTTTGTATTCTGGTGGCATACACATTTCATCGTTGCAAACCATCCATTCTATTTCTCCCTTTAGGGTAAAATCCTCACCTGGGTTTACCTTAACAACTTGCCAGTACTTTGCCTTGTTCGAAAAGAATGCTAGCTCGGCCTCAAAATTAGGATCGTACTCTACGTGAGGTTCATCTTCTTGTATCTTTCCTTTAAATGAAAAATTAGGAACCGTGTCGTAATAAAATGCCGTAGGGTATGGTCCAGCTGATGGGTCAATATGTGCTGAATACAGGTGCCAACCTTCTTCTATGGTAGCATTGAAAATTAACTTGTATTCATCATCTGCAATCTTTTCGGCTTCCCAGCTCCATTTTACAGGATTTTCTACAATCTGCGCCTGGCTAAAACTGTAGGCAAAAGCCAAAAGAATTAGAAATAGTTTTCTCATTTTCATTATTTCAAAAGAGTGGCAAGGTAAATTTTTTTCGTTTTCGCAGTAACCTTAAATCTGTCGTCTATTCGGTGTCCAACAAGCCATGCAATTTGACCGTTGCTCTCTAATACTAGAGTCTTGTTTTTTACGGGTACTGGAATCTTTTCATCTGTAAGATAGTCGCTAACCTTTTTGCTGCCTTTCATTCCAAAGGGCTTAAACTTTTCACCCTCCTTCCAATTTCTAAGCCTTAATGGAAAGGATAATTTCTCCAGATCCATCCATCCATTTTCTGGTTTAAATTCCATTTCATATAACCCCGTATGCATTGAAAATTGAAGACCTAGATCAAGTGCTTTATCCTCTCCCCACTCTATCCATATGTCAATCGCTTTAGGTTCAGAAATTTCCTCGAGCAAAAGAAAACCTCGATCAACCCAAATACGCCATTCACTTGATTCAAAAAATTTCCCTGGTTCTTCCGTCCTTAGGATTTTATCTACATCAAATGAACCATAAGGCTTCAATAGCTCATAGAGAAGTTGAGGATATTTCTTTATTTCACCGCTCAACTGAATACATGTGAATCCGAATTGAGTAAAGAAAACTTGCTCTTTTACTTTTTCTACAAAAAGCTCTAGCAGTTCATTTTGTTTGGATAATATGTTGATGGTATTTTGAATACCAGATTCAGCCCTTTCATCTAATTGTTTGAGGGTGGGAAGAATTTGATGGCGAATGCCATTTCTTAAATATTTGTCAGATTGATTGCTTTCATCTTCTCTCCAAGTCAATCCAATTTCTTTGGCGTAGTTGTAAATCTCTTCTTTAGAAATAGAAAGTAATGGACGCAGCATCCTTTCCGATTTCAACTGCATAGCCGAAAGACCTTTTACACCTGCTCCTCGTATTAAGTTGAGAAAGAATGTTTCTTCATTGTCGTCTTTGTTGTGTGCGGTAACAATGAATCGAGCTCCTTCTTGCTTAGTTACATCATTAAAATGTGCATATCTAATTTTACGCGCTTCTTCTTGTAGATTTTTATTTAATGATTCTGATTTACCATCAAAACAGAAAAGTGGTAAGTCATGTTCCTTCGCGAAAGATTTAACCACCTCCGCATCTTTATTACTGGCTACTCCACGAAGATGGTAATTGATGTGAACCGCTACTACCCTCTGTTTTAATTCTTTGAGCGTATGCCATAACAACATACTATCCACACCTCCAGATACGCCAAGAACCAATGGCTCATTTAAAGGAATGGAGTTAACTTCAAGTACTTTCTTTACGGATTGTAAAACAGACATGCCACAAATATAAGCGGCAAGACTTTCATTCTTTTTCTGGAAGTTCTACGAGCACAATTTTTTCTCCTGGTTTGTGCATCCAAAATTTCTCACGTGCATATTTTTCAAATGCCTTTGGATTACTTTCCAATTCATGTAACTCGGTTCGCATCGTTTCAAGTTCAGTTTCGTAAAACTCAATATCCTGCTCCAAATGATCAATTTCTTTGCTTAGATCACGTTGAATAAGAATAGAGTGTGTATCCAGAAAAAGCATCCAAACAGCAAAAAGAATGGATGAAAGAACATACTTGTTCGTGATACGCGAAAACCAAATATTAGAATGTAATTTCTTGAGCATACTCAAAATTAAACGGGATAACCTCACAAGAATTCTATGGACTTAAAAGTTTTAAACATCTCTTTGAGCAATTGTAAGGAAATGTAGGCGCAACCTTACCTCAATATCCCTTATTTTTGTAGTAAATCCAATCAAAAAATGAAAACACAGCCAAACGACTCTCAAGTTCAAAGCACACATCCTACGCATGAAAAATCGTTGAAAAACGCTACTAACGATAAGATGTTGAAGGATATTGAAAAAGTGCTAAAAGCGCACAACAAAAAGTAATTTAATCAAGAAACTGGTTGCTACTCAGTTGTTGGTACAGACCAGTTTCTTTTCTCCTTAACTCCTTGTGGTTTCCACGTTCAACAATCTCCCCTTCTTTAAGAACTAGAATTTGATCTGCATTCTTGATGGTTGACAATCGATGTGCAATCACTACAGATGTCCTTCCTTTCATCAGAGTTTCTAAAGCTTCTTGCACCAATTTTTCAGATTCTGAATCTAAAGAAGAGGTAGCCTCATCAAGTAATAAGATCTTAGGGTCTTTTAATACAGCTCGAGCTATAGCTACCCGTTGTCTTTGACCTCCAGACAATTGCACACCTCTCTCCCCCACAAGGGTCTCATAACCCTCAGGAAATTGATCTATAAACTCATGGGCATTTGCCTTTTTTGCAGCCTCAATAATTTCTTCCAACGAAGCACCTGGATTACCGTACTCAATGTTTTCTTTTATCGTACCTCCAAATAACAGCACTTCTTGAGGCACTAATGCCATCTCATTTCTGAGTTCAGAAAGCTTAAACTCTTCAGCAGGTTTTCCATCAAACTCAATTGTTCCGCTGTTAGGTTTATAAAAACGAGATATCAACTGAGTAATGGTAGATTTTCCCGCTCCACTAATACCCACTAATGCAACTTGCTCCCCTGGGTTCGCTTTAAAGCTGACTCCTTTTAAAACTGTGGTTTCCTTACGCGTTGGATAAGAGAATTCAACATTTTTAAATTCAATCCCTCCATTGAATGAACTCAACTTTTCTGGTCTTGTAGTTTGCACTTCTTCAGTGGGTTCATCTAAAATCTCGAAAAGATCTTCTGTGGCACCTATAGTTTTCTGAATGGAAGCATAAACATTTGCTAAACCCGCAGAGCTTCCACCAATAAACATGGCATACAAAACAAATTCGGTTAACTGCCCAGGCTCTAATTCACCGGCATGGATCATTCGTACAGCAAACCAAATGATAGCTACAATGGCTCCAAAAACACCAAGAATAATAAATGAGGCCATTGATGCACGATAGAGCCCTCCTTTAATGGTGGTCTTTGCTACATCATCAATTTTCTTTCCGTAGCGTCTAATCTCAAACCACTCATTCACATACGACTTTACTGATTGAATTCCTTGTAAAGTTTCCTCTACAATGGTATTACTATCAGCAACTTCTTGTTGTACCTGTTTAGAATATTTGCGAACGAACCTTCCGAAGAAAACAGCAATAAGCATAACCGTTGGCAATACCGCAACTATAAAGATGGTAAGCTTTACTGAACTTACCGCAAGAATGGTAATTCCTCCAAAGATCATAACCACCTGTCTAAAAAACTCTGCTAACGTAGAAGTAAGTGTTTCTTGTATTTGAGCTGTATCCGATGCTACTCTTGAGTTCAATTCTCCCACTCTTCGCTCTGAGAAAAAAGTCATTGGAAGTTGTATCATTTTCTGATAAACCTCTTTTCGAATTTCGGCCAAGGATTTAGCCATCACATTTACGAAGATCATAATCCTAAAAAAACCAGCTGCCGCCTGCACAACCAATAGTCCAACCAGAATCATCATATCTCTTGTTAGAGTATCTGGTGTAGAATTGAATAAATGTGAAGTAAATTTTGGGAAGGCTAATGAAGCCAGGGAAGTAAGGATCAAAAAGAAAAACCCTAGAGCGAACATCCATCTATAGGGTCTTACATAACTAAAAATGCGCATGGCCTTTTTAAGGTCACTACCTTTAATACTGCGCTTTTTTTCTTTTTCTGTTTTCTGTTCTGACATAGGGGGCAAAAATAGACGAAGTCTTAATCCCTCTTAGAACTTTACCAATTTCTTAACGTAATACTCAAGAGAGCACTTCGGCCTTATTTAGTTTGGTTTTAACGAATGTGTAAAGCACCAGCAATGCAGATATGAAAAGTGCAACTCGACCAACAATATCTCCTCGCAGACTATAAAATGTCATTTCTTCATTCGCGTATAATGTTTCAACCAAGACTCCATCCTTGGCCCAGCCTATTTGCTGTAACACATCACCTCTTTGATTAATGAAACATGAAATGCCTGTATTGGCAGATCGCGCAACTGCTCTCCTATTTTCAATGGCTCTAATTCGCGCATAATTCATATGCTGACGGTGACCATCGGTATTACCCCACCAACCATCATTGGTAATCGCAAAAAATAGGTTTGCCCCATTTCTGGTAAACCCGGAACTAAACTCTCCAAATTCTGCTTCCCAACAGATTAACGTGCCCACCTTGTAATTCCCATTGGCTGAAATAAACACATCTCTAGTTTCTTGGGTTCCATGCGAACCATTTATACCACCAAAATCCAAAACTACATCACCCAGAAGTGGAGAAAGAATACTCATAAAAGGCATCATTTCTGCTGCTACCACCAATTTGCTTTTATGATAAAAATGTAGCTCTTCAGAACTATTTATTTGAAAACTAGAATTGTAGATCTCATACCAGTAGTCGCTATTGGTGAACTTTCTTGCAATTGGTGTTCTTTCTGAAGGTGCTAAAGTTTTATAAGTAACGGCACCGGTAATTAGATTAAGATTTGGATAATCTTGAACAAATTCTCGCAGCATTCTTAGACTATGATAAGGTCCAGGATTAGTCTCACTTATGCCATCTGACAATTGAGTTTCAGGGCCAACCACATAATCTATACTATCATGTAAAAGAGGTTTTGCCAACCGAATAAACTTCTCTATTTGCTTATCCTCAGGTATTTCAAATTTCTCGGTATTTGAATCGATATTGGGCTGAACAACTACAACATTAACCGACTCCCCTTTTTCTTGATAGCCCAAGTATATGAAAATACCAATTGACATAGGAATGACAAACCACAAAAACAATCTCCAAAGTCCTAAAAGAACGGTTCTTTTAATGTTGGTTGCATTGTAACTTTTCAAAGTTCTATAGATGGCAAGGTTCACAAGCCATATCCACAGAGTCCCCCCCATGTGTCCAGTATATTCGTACCACTGAATCCATTTTATTTGTGTGGCCAGACCATTACCTAGATCAAGCCATGGAAAGCTCATATCCCAATCTTGATGCAATACTTCAACGCACAACCATAAAAAAGGAAGACCAAACAAGGCTCTTTTCGTGCCCAATGCTTTTTCGGCCTTGTAGTAAAACCAAAAGGGCAATGCCATCAAAAATCCATTGATAAATGTTGTGGCCATAGTACCACTCCAATGGGCGTTTTTTACCCACCAAGTTCCAGTCACATTAAAAATGGCAAATGTCAACCACGACAGCAAAAGCACCTTAGCTCCTTTCTTTTTTACATCACTCTCCTTAATATTATCTATGGCCAACAACAAAGGAATGAATGCAACAAAAAGCAAATGGGTTGCAGGAGATGTAGGCCAACCTAAAAAGAGAAAAAGCCCTGTGAGTACTGCCAATCCGGCATTTTTCATGTGCTCAAATTTAGAGGTGTAAATAAAAGGAATATTGACTAAGAATTGGTGATGCAGATAGGAGGTTAATCCAAAAGAACACGAATAGAGAAAACGTTTGAATAAAGATCCGTTAATCCGCTTCCGATGTTTGTAAGTGCATAATCAATAGACACCATTTTAAAGTGAATACCCAAACCCACTGTTGGCTGTACGCTTAAACTTTCGCTACCATCGAAATCCTTTACCTTTTGAAACCTATGAATACCTCCACGTAAGAAAATGAGGTCTTGAAAACCCAAATCTATTCCCGCTCCGATGTCTCCACTCAACGCACTAGAACTGATCAAGCTGTTTCGCTGAGCATCGAAAGTAAAGTTCATATCCGCTTCCGCTAAAAGTGTAAACTTTTCTCCCAATTCAAAAAAGTGTCCTCCACCAATAATCAATCTTGGAATTGTCAATTCTACACCATTCTCGGGCAGCTCGTTACCCGTTTGTTCAAATACGTCTTCAAAATCATCAGTCTTAAACGTCCATGCATTTACTGTAGTGGTGACATCCTTCAAGGCAGCACCCATTCTCCAATTACCTGGTTGATATTGAATTCCTGCATCCAATCCAAATCCATAAGCATCAGCAAAATCTCCAATTTGTCGATAAACAATTTTAAAGTTCGCTCCCCAGGTTAAATTTTCAATCGATATTGGAGCACGAGAATAAGAGAATAGGAATCCATAGTCAGCCGCAGAAAACTTAGTTATGCGATCGTAATCCACATTTCCATCTGCATCAATCAGCTGAGTGGTGTTTAAGATATTATCAACTCCAAAACGAATAATAGACAGTGCAACACTGCTTTGCTCATCCAGTCTGTATGCAGCACCTAAATAATCGTAATTAGCAATACCTGCAAAATATTCAGCATGCATCAAACCAAAATCTATACGCCCTTCCATATTGGTAATCCCCGCTGGATTCCAGTAACCGGCATAGGCACCATTCACATGACCTACAACATTGTTACCCATAGCCATTGCACGAGCATCAACCCCTATTTCTAAAAAGGCATTACTGTATTTATTCTGTGCTTGTAAAGTGAAACACAACAAAGAAGAACAAAAGAGAAAAATCGCTTTTTTCAGCATGCGGGCAAAGATGTACAATTTCCGTATCTAAACATAAATAATGCTGTAATATTGCTGTACAGCTATTTTTTTTAGTCTTCGTAGTTAATGGCTGAGTTTTCAGTGAAGTTGACTTCAAGCTAACCAAGTGTTTCGAGAAAAAAATGAAAAGAAGTATTCCTAATATTCTTACTCTGTCCAACTTGTTATGTGGCCTTTTAGCCATCAACCTCATTTTTGACGATGAAATTAACCTAGCATTGCTATTTGTAGTGATCGGAACCGTATTCGATTTTTTTGATGGGTTTGCAGCGCGAATGCTTAAAGTGCAAGGAGAACTTGGAAAGCAGCTCGATAGTCTTGCTGACATGGTTACTTTTGGTGTAGTTCCTGGCTTCTTATTATTACACACCGCCAATTACAGTTGGGCCAACGAACACTGGTTAGAAGGCAACCCTACTACTCTTTTGATTGGCGCCTGCTGCTTGCTAATCCCTCTATTTTCAGCTTTGCGATTGGCAAAATTCAATATTGACGAGCGTCAAGCCTCCGGTTTTATCGGATTACCAACTCCTGCAAACACTCTTTTCATTGGTTCTCTCGTTTGGTTGATTTATAACAATCAAGCTCCCTCATTTCTTGAAAACGAATGGGTACTGGCTGGAATTGGATTACTTTCGAGTCTATTACTAGTAGCTCCTATTCCGCTATTTGCATTGAAGTTTAAAAACTTCACTTTTAAAGACAACTGGATTCGCTATGTATTTATCGCTATTTGCCTGATACTGGTAATTAGTTTTGGAGTAATTGCCGTCCCCTTTATTATTATCATTTACATCCTGATGTCTGTTTTAGACAATAAGAAACAGGATTAAAGATCTACATAAATTTCAGGAGTAGAGATCAAAGCGCTACTCTGCAGATCGCGATCAAAGATTTTAAAATCAATTCGCACAGTATCTGAAAATCGTCCTGATAAACTTACTTTGTAGAGAATATCACCTTCCAAAGTTTTATCCTGACTTGTTGGGGTCATATCATCAATACGAGCGTTATACTCATATTTATTGTCCCAAACCCCATCTACTTTACTCCAAACTTCTACGAAAAGATTACAATAGAAGTTACAAGTATCACAGCACGCAATCCCCTGAAAGTCGGCATCTTGCCCCAAGTTGCCATCCCCATCAGTAAAGTACAAGGTCACATCGGCATAATCAAACGGAAAGTTAGCGGGGTCCTGATCTTGCGATACCAGAACATGAGATTTATATTCTAAATAAGGTGTAGGAGAAAAATTCTTGTTTTTCTTGCACGAAGCGATTAAAACTATCACTCCAACAACAAAGATTTTTATCCACTTTTGCATACTCATTAAACGTTTAAAATACCCCTTTGGTTTACCGTTGAATTCTGATTTCAAAAATAAAGTATTTAAAATCTCAAATTCTGCTGAATTTAGTGAAGCAGCATTGACGCTGTTTCAATGGCAATATCAGCATGTTCCGATCTATCAGCAATATGTTGAAGCTATCAAGGTAAATCCAAATTCAATAACGAGCGTTGAAGACATTCCTTGCTTGCCTATTTCCTTTTTTAAGAGTCATAAAGTCTTGGCTAACACAATAGAAACGGATTTTTTCTTTTCAAGCAGCGGTACCACTGGACAAAAAACATCTAAGCATTTTGTACCAAACATAGAATTGTACAAAGATTCGTTCTTGACGGCATTTAATCAATTTTATGGCAATCCAAAGTCCTATTGCATTCTCGCTCTTCTACCTGCCTACCTCGAAAGAAAAGGTTCTTCTCTAGTCTACATGGCTGATCAACTTATCGATTTGTCAGAACATTCAAAAAGTGGGTTCTACCTCAACGACTTTGAATCGTTACGAAACACTTTAGAACAACTAAAAACGGAAAAACAAAAAACAATTTTGCTTGGTGTGAGTTTTGGGTTGCTCGACTTCATTGAAAATGAAGCGTTTCATTGGCCAGAGTTAACAGTTATGGAAACGGGCGGAATGAAAGGAAGACGTAAAGAAATGATTCGAAAAGAATTGCATGAAGTGCTTTCACGAGGATTTGGAGTTGAACAGATTCATTCGGAGTATGGCATGACAGAATTGCTAAGTCAAGCCTACAGCAAGGGTAATGGAATTTACCGATGTCCCCCTTGGATGAAAGCTATCACAAGAGACACGGATGACCCTTTCAGTAAAACTAAGCTTGGAGTTACAGGGGGATTGAATATTATTGACCTTGCAAACATGTATTCTTGCGCCTTTATAGCTACCGAAGATTTGGCAAAAATCCATGAGAATGACACCTTTGAAGTTTTGGGTAGATTTGATGCAGCCGAAGTTCGAGGTTGCAACCTGATGGTGAGTTGATTAACCTTCTCATAAAGAAAAGGGAAAAGATTCACCAAAAGCTTTCAGAATTAAATTATAACGTATATTTGCCGCCCTTAAAAAGTATGTATCTAGGTGCGGGCCAAAACTCACACCGTTAAAGAATAAAAGAAATGAAACAAGGAATTCACCCAGAAAACTACAGAGAGGTATGTTTTAAAGACATGTCTACTGGCGATCAGTTTATTACTAAGTCTTGTGCTTCAGCAAAAGACACAATCGAGGTTGACGGAGTTGAGTACCCATTAGTAAAAATGGAAATCTCTTCTTTTTCTCACCCATTCTACACTGGTAAGATGAAATTGGTTGACACTGCAGGACGTGTTGACAAATTCAAAAACCGTTACGCAAAATTCGCGAAGAAGTAAGAACTGTAGTTTTTACACAATATTCAACCCCAATTGGCTCGCCTCTTGGGGTTTTTTATTTCCTTTACCACCAGAACTAACGCATACACAAGCATGAATTTAATTCTCTTTGATGGTCAGGAAACGGACCACTTATTACCATTTACCTTTACACGCCCAGTTTCCGAGATCAGAGTCGGTATTTTAACCATAAGAGAAAAATGGGAACGCCTGTTAGAAACAAAAGCACGTTATTTAACGAGAAGCTACCTTTCTAAAAAATTCCCATTAAAAATTGCTGCAGAGAATTTACTCATTAATGGTTCCATCTGCCCTTCACTTACGTTGATGTCTAAAATTCTAGACCTAAAATTAGGAGATGGATTATACCAAGGAGATACGCTTATCGCATGTAAGTTGGTTGATGCGGATGTTCCTGATTATGATGAAAAAATAAAGAATCGTTTAGAGTTTGAAGGTCCGTTTACCCACATTAATAAAATGTGGAAGGTCTTCTTGAGTAACGAACACGAGCTCAACGTAGATTTCACGCATCTAGCAGATGGTCGCACAAGCCAAGACATCAGCTCAAGCAACACTTTGATTGGAGACCAAATATTTGTAGAAAAAGGAGCTGAAATTGAAGGGGCCATTCTGAATGCAAAAACGGGACCTATTTACATTGGCAAAAACGCCAAGATTCTGGAAGGCTCAATGGTTCGTAATGGCCTAGCACTTTGCGAAAGTTCTGTTTTAAAGATGGGTGCTAAAATATATGGAGCCACCACAATTGGACCGCATTCCAAAGTTGGTGGTGAGGTAAGCAACTCGGTGCTTTTTGGCTTTAGTAACAAAGGACATGATGGTTATCTAGGGAATTCCGTTTTGGGCGAATGGTGTAACCTCGGAGCTGATACTAATAACTCCAATCTAAAAAACAATTACGATCAAGTAAAACTTTGGAACTATCCTCGAGGTGGATTTGAACGCACAGGTGAAACCTTTTGCGGCTTAATGATGGGCGATCATAGCAAATGTGGCATTAACACCATGTTCAATACAGGTACCGTTGTGGGTGTAAGTTCTAATTTGTTTGGCGCTGGATTTCCTAGAAATTTTGTTCCTTCTTTTAGCTGGGGTGGAGTCCAAGGGTATCAAGTGTACCAACTGAATAAGGCTTTTAAAACAGCCGAGATTGT
>JAOARK010000216.1 GCA_025210575.1 Schleiferiaceae bacterium | reverse complement strand
GCTAAACCTCTAGCTCCGCCACTTCCTAAGGCAAGGGCAACTTTCTTCTTCGACATTTGTTAAAAATAAAAAAGAGGGCCATTGCCCTCTTCCTTTTATTTGTCTACTTCAACATTAAGTGGATTGTCTAAAGACCATTGGTCAATTCTTTCCCCTGTAAGTTGCCAACTTACTCTTATTCCTGGCTCATCAGTTCTAATTACAAATTGATTCAACTCTTCGTTATACTCTTCCCAAATCACTGCTCTTGCAAATGATTTATCCATAACCGTTAGTTGGTACCTGAAGTCAGCATTAAGAGCAGACATATATTCTGGAAATGTTACTATTGCGAACCCATCGGCATCTGTTTTAACATTACCCGAATAGATATTTACACGCTCATTACTTTCAATAGAATTGTGAATTAACATCTTGTTTTCTGGGTCTAAAGGATGATCAATCTTAAAAGCTTTTGCAGGTGCAGTAATAGAAGTTGTTACCGTTAAATGGGCAACCGTAGCAGTAGGTACAAAGAAACTTGTCCCAACTGTCAAATCACTTGCAATATCTACATCACCTTCAAAATCTGCTGCCTTCATTGTACTTGTTGCCGGAACTACTTTTAAAGGAGTGTGTGAAGTAGAGGTTGCATTACTTGTGATTAATACAGCTGCATCCGCTGAAGTTGAAGCCAGCTGAGAATCAAAATGTGCCGTTCTACCGCCAGTCGAAACGCCTGAGGCACCTGACTGTTCTACGTGCAAAGCTGTTCCCACCTCAGAAACAGTACCAGAACTTTCAATATGAAGCCCATTTCCTTTACCTGAATTTAATATGTCTACCGTTGCAAGTGTGTCTAGGATATTTATGGTTTTAAACAAGCCTGCATTTCCCATTCCTGCATGTGTCACTTCTATTCCTGGTTCCGTATTCTTATCTGCACCTAAGGTTTCACTATTAATAATCATGATATTGATACCTGAACCTAAACCATTACTTACCACTTCAACAGCTGGGTTCATGTTTACCTTACCGCTCATTTCGTCATCAATACCAACAACCAAACCCTTTCCTGCTCCACTATTTTTAATGATCACCGATTCTGACATATTAGAATTATTATCCTCCGAATTGAAGTGAGCTACACTTCCTTCCCCCATATTGGTGGCGATTATGGTGGGTTTATCATTCATAGGATTAAAATTTCCAATGAACATCGCTGTGGTAGAATCTCCAGCATTATCAAGAAAAATTCCATGCCCCATATCGTGTTCTATATTGATTGCATTTCCTTTTCCATTATGAATGATATGAATACCGTCATCTGCATCAGCTAAGCTTCTCATATATAACCCATCATCATCTCCTTCGTTCCATATCACCTGACCTGGACCATCTCCTTGCTGATCAATGTAATTACCTGGACCATCCCCAATCTGATTGATCAATACTCCAATGTTATCCCCTTGATTGTCTATCCAAACACCAATAGAATCAGAAAGTTGATCAACTACAAGGGCAGCTTCATTTCCTACTTGATAAATATGGGCACCGTAATCATCGCCATCCTGTTTTATTACTAATGCGCGCTCATCTCCGGCATTGTAAATGTATTGAGCAATGCTGTCTCCGTAATTTTCTATCCATAGCCCTACTCCATCACCTTCCTGATAAATCCATTGACCTGTGCCATTACCTTTTTGGTAAACCACTACTGCATGGGTGTCTGCATACTGAACAATGTATTGAGCCCAAAAATCACCAAAGTTGTTAATCCACTGGCCTACTGAATCGCCTTCGTTATTAATGTACAGACCTGTTCCTAATCCTTTTTGATCAATCCACAATGCTGCTCTGTCACCATCTTGTTGAATATGTTGAGCAATACCATCGTCTCTAGATTCGATAAAAAGAGCTCTTTGCTTTCCATCATTGTTAATGTATACCCCAATAGAATCATTGAAATTATCTATCCATAAAGCTCGGCCTTTACCCTCTTGACGCATATAGACTCCCGCTTCATCTCCGACTTGCCAAGTATACAGTCCAACAGCGTCACCATCTTGACGAATATATCGTGCAACACCATCCCCTTGATTCCATGACCAGACTCCAACTGAATCACTTTGGTTTCTTGTATACAATGCAGTTCCAGAGCCCTTTTGATTGACCCAAAGTGCATCTCCAGTCCCATCGTGTTCTATATAAACTCCTGTTCCTGTTCCAGTCTTGTAAATCTCGGCTCCAGAATCCGAACCTGTTTGAGTTAAATAAATTCCTTCACCTGCTCCAGACTGTAAAATATCCAATGCTGGCGCGTTTGCGCTTCCTATTAGCTCCAAATTTTTATTTGCCGTAGAATTAATTCTTACTGGGCCATTTTGAGCACTGATTACTCTTCCTTGACCAGGTCCTCCTTCATCATATGCTTGATCTAAAGTGTTACCCGTTCCTCCTCCCGAAGCAGGTAAAACCACAAAACCACCATTTGTCAAGAAAACGGTGTCATTCGAAATAGATAGCATTTGTGCGTCCGTATTGTCTAAATATGGACTCAAGTCTACCATGTTCCCACTCGTAATTCCTAAAGAATCACTCATCAACGTTAACATTTGAATTTCATTTGCTGGATCGGCATCCGCATCAATAACATTGTCTACTTCTACTGTTTTAGCATGCAAAGCATAAGGCACACTGACCAATTCGGATGTTCCCATCGTTACAAAAGAGGAACCTCCTGTGATATCTAATTCAACTTTCAAAAAATGCGAATCTGCCGCCCAATCAATTGCAGCCATTGACCCAGACAAAACCATTCCTTTCCCAATTTGAAAATTTGCCTGACCATAAGCATTGGTCATTACTATATGTGTTTCCTCGTAAACGGCAGTACCTGTGGCCGTAGTTTTTAGAATACTCATTTTAAAACTAACCGATGTACCTGCCGCTAATGCTCCTCCCGCATCACGAACTACAGCTTGATAATTGATTGCTTCGGGTGCTTGACCTAATAACAAAAGTGTACTTATGGTAAATAGAAATGTAATGATGCGTTTCATGGCTAGTCGATTTTTTCAATTTTATATACTACATATTGGTCTTTAATATTTAAGGTAACATAATAGACCCCTGAAGGTCTAGAAGTGAGGTCAATTGACATTTTAGGAGATATTTCATCAATGGTTTCAAGCGTTCTTCCTTTTCCATCTGAGAGTGCGATATTCTTTGCTGTAAGTGGATTAATGCCTTCGAGAAACACAAGGTCTATTGTAGGGTTAGGAAAGGCCCTTATTCCCTCATTAAAATAAGCCTCTTTGACACTGATGTTAGTCGATTCAGGTTGCTGAAAACCCTGACTAAGTAAAGAAGAAGTATTGCTTTTGAAATCGACTACCACTTCTCCAGTAGAGCTAGTGAGTTGAGCAGAAGAGTTGCTTCCTTCTACTCCGCTAGATGCAATTAATTGTGAACTGATAGATTGCCCATGACCAAATACCAAATAGACCATGAACAATGAAAAGAGTGTTTTTTTCATTGGTAATTCTTATTAGGTGGTTTTTATGCAAAAGGGTAATCTTCTAAAGATAAGAATATTCCTACTTTTTAAAAAGAAGCATAAAAAAACCCCGAGTAAACAACTCGGGGTTTTAACAATTTCTAATATTGAATTAGTGGCTCACAATCAATTGCTTCATGATCTGCTCGCCTTTACTATTTGTAAGTTTTACTTGGTAAACTCCATCAGCCCAAGTACTCACATTTACATTATAATCCTTTT
>JAOARK010000215.1 GCA_025210575.1 Schleiferiaceae bacterium | reverse complement strand
TGTAAACCAGAAGTTGGATCATCAAGGTCTGTATCTTCTTGTTGACCATTGGGAGGCATACCATAAGCAACATCGGTTATACCATAATTTACGATCAGTTGGCTATTTGGGTCACCTTGTTCACCAATCATTTCCATCACAAAAACCGTATCGTTGGTAACGTCAAAGTTTCTGTTAGACATGAAATACTGTGTTTCTGCAATACCATGAGCTCCACGAATAGGGTGAATGTTTCTGGTATATTTTCCTTCATGTTTAATCTGAGAATACAATGTAGTAGAAAGTTGAGTGGCATTATTATAGCCGTCTTCTTTCTTTACTTGCCAAATTACCGAACCATCAAAACCTACCTGCCATGATACTCCAGGAACGATTAAATTACCTGTAATGAAAAGATCATTGTCGGTAATAGAAATAGCCGGATAATCTGTCCACCGATTGTTGTTGAGCGGATTACCAGGAAGGCTGTAAACATGCCAAGGGTCAGTAGGATCGTTACTTGATGAAAAGCAAACAAATATTCTGTTGGTCGCAGGATTATTGTTCTTCAAGAATACAAGAATGAAACGATCAGCAACTGGATCATAGATCAACTTTGGATCATAGTAATAATTTGAGACACTGTTGTCGCCAACAATTTGTTTTAATCCAAGTAATTGAAGCGGAAACAAGGTCGTGTCTGTTTTGTAATCCCATGCCCAAATTGCTCTGTTAAAGCCAGCTATCATTACGCCATCATTACTTATGGCCATTGAGTTGTCGTTCGGAATACCACCACCGATAATGTTCACACTACCGTTGGGGTAAACTCTATAAACTGCTTTTTGTCTGCCAACAATAGGCTTGTTGGCTTTTTCTAAAGTTTTATTCGCAGAAGAATTGTTCTTAAGTGGATATTGAGCACGTGATTTTATTTTTTGACTTGCGATGAAATCTTTATACGAGTCTCCGTCTGGGTGTGGCATTTCAATTCGCTTAATGCCTGCATTGAAATCAGGTTTAGCCTCTTTAGGATCTACTACCGCTTCTCTTTGAATTGTAAAAGAATTTTTTTTGAAATCTTGGGCATTAGTAATGGCCACCAACGCCATAAAAGTGGCTATAAAAAGTTTTCTCATCGTCATCTAAATCTCCTCTAAATGTATCAATAAAATCAAGTCTGCAAAACACCAGGATTGTATGCCTTTTTCAAAGGAGAATGATTGGCAGCTTCAATTCCCATGCTAATCCATTTTCTAGTTTCTAATGGATCGATAATGGCATCAACCCAAAGCCTAGCGGCTGCGTAATAAGGCGACATTTGCTCTTTATAATTGGCTTCAATTTTGTCTAAAAGAGCTTTCTCCTTTTCAGAACTTAATTCTTCTCCTTTGGCTTTGTATCTCGATTTTTCAATTTGTAAAAGTACCTTGGCAGCTTGCTCACCACCCATAACAGCTAACTTTGCATTAGGCCATGCCACAATCAATCTTGGATCATAGGCTTTTCCATTCATGGCATAATTACCTGCACCGAATGAATTCCCGACAATAACAGTGAATTTTGGAACAACACTATTACTAACCGTATTTACCAATTTGGCACCATCCTTAATTATACCACCATGTTCTGAGCGACTACCCACCATAAATCCAGTTACATCTTGAAAGAATACTAACGGAATTTTTTTCTGATTACAATTCGCTACAAAGCGGGCAGCTTTATCGGCACTGTCAGAGTAAATTACTCCTCCAAATTGCATTTCGCCTTTTTTGGTTCTAACCAACTCTCTGTTATTGGCTACAATACCTACAGCCCAACCATCAATTCTGGCGTAAGTCGTAATTATGGTCTTACCATAATCTTTTTTGTATTCCTCAAGTTCGCTATTGTCAACAAGGCGTTTTAGTAGATCGCGCATGTTATAAGGCTTACCCTCACGAGGAACTAAACTGTAAATTTCCTTTTGATCAAGCTTTGGTTCGTTACTTTCGATTCGGTTAAAACCAGCTTTATCAAAATCACCAATTTTATCTACAATGTTTTGAATGGTGGTTAAAGCGTCTTTGTCATCTTTCGATTTATAGTCGCAAACACCAGAGATTTCATTATGCGTAGTAGCCCCTCCTAAAGTCTCATTGTCAATATCTTCGCCTATAGCTGCTTTTACTAGGTATGAGCCAGCCAAGAAAATACTACCTGTCTTATCCACAATCAATGACTCATCACTCATAATTGGTAAGTAAGCACCACCGGCAACACAACTGCCCATTACAGCGGCAATTTGTGTAATTCCTTCGGACGACATGATTGCGTTGTTTCTAAATATTCTTCCAAAGTTTTCTTTATCCGGAAAAATTTCATCCTGCATCGGTAAATACACCCCAGCGCTATCTACCAAGTAGATAATGGGTATTCTATTCTCCATTGCAATTTCTTGCGCTCTTAGATTCTTTTTCCCAGTTATTGGAAACCAAGCACCAGCCTTTACGGTTGCATCATTGGCTACAACCAAAGTCATTTTGCCTTTTATGTACCCTAGGACAACTACAACTCCACCAGCGGGACAACCACCATGTTCGGTGTACATATTAAACCCAGCAAAAGCACCAATTTCAATTTGAGGTTTGCCATCATCCAGTAGATAGGAAACTCGTTCGCGTGCTGTAAGTTTATTCTGAGCGTGTTGTTTATCAATTTTCTTTTGGCCACCTCCTAAATGGATTTTGTTCAATCGATGCTTTACATCGCTTACCAAAAGTTTTAATGAATCTTCGTTTTTGTTTTTTTCAAGGTCTTGTTTTGTCATGTCAGTCACATTTACTGTAGCTCCATTCTCCGGCTTTTCTTACCAATTGTCCATTTTTTCTGGTATCACTTACAAAAAGTGTAAAACTTGTTTGTTCTTTCCCTTGGCTTGCTAAAATGAAATCAGGGTAGAGATCCTGATTCAAATCTCCAAACCAATAGATCTTCGGCATGCCACATTCCCCATAATAGCTAATATGTTCAGATAGATCTTGAACGCTCAAACTATCATTCATTTCCCCAGTCAATTTCAATCTGTAATTTTCCATTTCTGGACATTGGCCTACATCTGTTACAGTTCCTGTAGCAAACAAATTGAAGTTATAGATATCATGAATGTTTTGAGTAGAGTAGATGCTCACTTGTTGTCCTGGGTATAAGGATTGTGGCTTTTTATCGAAATAATTGTAGTCAAACTTAATTTCGAGGTTGGTATCTAGTTTTGCTTTTGTTCCGATCATAAAATGAGGAGATACACCATTCTCACTTTTAACGTCAAATTCTAGTCCACTGCCTAATGCATATTTACTTCTAATGATTTGTAATTCAATTCTCTTGTTGCGATAAACTTTAAATTCGTCATCATAGTATATTCCATACCATCGTATTCCAGGATCTAAATGGGCTATTTCTCCACAGTAGTTATACGTTTCTACAGCGAACAAGTATTCTGGGGGAGGGGCCATGGCTTCAGCCATTTTTATACTATCGGCAACATGAATTGCTAAAAGACTGTCAGCAATTGCCGCATTTTTAGCTGAATCAACAGAAAGGGTATCCATTGAGACAGGTTCAATCGCAACACTATCAATAGCGGGAACACTATCTGTAATCAAAGTTGCATTGTAAGCCTCAATGCTATCTTGCTTCAACATGGCCAAAGCCATAGTGTCAATAGTATTTTGAGTAGTATCTATAATTTGCCTCACATCTGGCAATTCAGCAACGGTCCAAGTAGAATCATTTAAAATGAGGTTACCATCTGATTTAGTGATGAAACCATCAAACATATAGCCGTAATGATTTTTGTATCGAACCCTTCTCCAGTTTCCCGGTTTATTTTCAAAAGTGGCAGGTGAGGAAAGTTCTTCGCACACTAAAAGGTATTCGCTAGAAGGCACAAAGAAAACAACCTTGTTGTTTTGACCTGGTCCTTCGCGCATTTTCATGCCCGAAGATGCCGTTACTTTATATAGAAGTTTCGGTATACATCTATCTGTATACTGGCCAGAAACCCACAAAGGAATAATGAATAAAAGGAGGAGAATTTTCTTCATATGTGCAATAGCAAAGTGCGCTAAAATACAAATAACCCTATGCCACTAAACTGCTTCTAAATTCAAAATTTCCCAAGCCATTGGGCCTTGATTAAAAACAAGATCTATAATACTTAAGTTCGGGTAAAATGTTTTTTGATCTGCGTTAATTTGAAAGTATTTATTTGCTTGAAAATGAGAAAGATCTTTTTTGTTATACGCAAATCTATGGTCATTCTCAAGATCTGAGATTGGAGAAAACGCCTCCGTTATCTTTAGCTGAGGTTTTATCTGAAGCCAATTAAAAACGAGCTCCATGAGTTTCCAATTAAAATCTATGAGATAGGTTTCTTGCTTAAAATAAAATGGCTCAAGGTCCGGACTTAACACTTCAAAAAATGCTGAAGAACCATACGCAGTTTGAATTGACTTCCAATGATTTTTTTGCCAGTCTTCTGCATATGATATCTTAACATCTTTCATGTGCTGTTTTCCACTTTGTTTCAGCACAGGAATGTTCAGCATTTGAGGGCCATTTGGCCCTAAGATGGTACACCGGTTTCTGAGTGTTTGTTTCAAGTAATTCTCAAAACCCTCAATGCTCACTTGCTCCGCATGAAGTAATGCCGAATAGTAGCAAGTAGGCCCCAAATAACTAGAACAGGTCAACAGCGTCTTAGGCTGCATTTTTCTCTTTTCGTTTCTTTTTAATGTACTTGTTTGCACCCCACCCTAAAAGGGCAACGATCAATACAGGGAAGAAATAAGATTTTCTTTCGCCTTCTCCAGATACCGTGGTAAATACTCTGTCTTTGCGAATTGAAAAGTCATTCCAGTCGATACTCATCCAAATGAAAACAGGTTTGCCAACTATGTGAGTTGAAGGTACAAATCCCCAATAACGAGAGTCTAACGAATTATGACGGTTGTCTCCCATCATCCAATAATAATCTTGTTCAAAGGTATAACTGGAAGCTTTCTCACCATCTAAAATGAACTCACCATTTTTCATGAGCAATTCATGCCCTTCATGAACATTAATCGCCTTTTCATAGCGATAGAAATTCAATTCATTCAACTCAATTGTTTCCCCTTCTTTTGGTACATAAAGAGGTCCGTAATTATCAGCCGTATATTTAAAAACTACACTGGCGTGAGGAGATTGAGGGTTTGGAAACAATCTGCGCTCATAGCTGCAATAATTCTTGAGATAAGTCTGCAATCTTGAAGGTAATTCAGGATTGTTATACGATTCAAGCGTGTTGCCAGCATTTACAGCAATAACCTCCTTAACTTGAGGTAGTGCTTTAAACTCTTCCAATTTTTTTGTTGGGATAAATACGATGTACTCGAAATTGTTCAAATCTCTATTGTTCAATAAATACACGTCTGTGCTTGCTGAAGAATTATCACTTGGGCGGATAAATGTTATATCGAAATCTTCTTTAAGTACTTCTTTGTTTAATGGTTTCCCAGCTGTTTTTACATAATAGCTGAACATACCCAAACTTCTGTCTGGAAGTGTTTGAGGTTCACCATCAATGTAGATCTGACGATCTACAATTTTTAAAGTGTCTCCAGGAGTGGCCACACATCGCTTTACATAATGCTCTCGTTTATCTATAGGATGCCATGTTTCTTCAGGGTAATTAAAAACAACAATATCATTTTTTTTCACCTCTTGAAATTTCGGCAATCGTATATATGGCAATTCAATCAAATTCACATACGATTTTGCATCTACCCCTGGAAGCTTGTTATGGACTAATGGAAAAGAAATAGGTGTCATTGGCATTCTAACTCCGTAGTGAAGTTTACTTACAAACAAGAAGTCACCAATCATCATTGATTTTTCCATCGACCCTGTTGGGATTGTAAAGGCTTCAAAAGTTGTTGCCCGGATAATCGTTGCTGCTACCAAAGCAAAGAAAATGGCATTGACTAATTCACCCAAATTGGCCTTGATGTAATCATCATCCCGTCCCAAATAATTGAGTTTTTCTGTTTGGCCCAAATAACCAATGTACAGACCCAAAGTAAGCACTGCAATTGCTGTATTGCTTGTTTTTCGGAATCCAAAAACATGAAGAAATTCGTAAATGATTACAATAGTCATAATGGTGCCTACAGCAGGAATGAGCATAAGAATGAACCACCACCAAGGTTTCTTGGCTATTTTGATCATCACGAATATTCTATAAATAGGAACAAAGGCTTCCCATGCTTTTCTTCCAGCGGCCTCATAAAATTTATAGGTTAATAAACCCCAATAAATTTCAATTCCCAGATAAATTAAGATTAACTCCATTGATTGCTTGATTATAGTTTTAGTAGGTCTTGCATTCCAAAAACTCCAGTTTTACCGATAAGCCATTGGGCAGCTGTTATAGCACCTTGTGCAAAACCGTCTCGAGTATGTGCTGTATGTTTTATTTCTATGTTGTCTATTGGTGTAGAGTAACTAACGCTGTGTGTTCCGGGCGTAGGGTCAATTCTTTTTACCCCAACGGATATAGACTTGTCTTTTAGATCATGTCCGAGATGCCATTCATTTTTTCTGTCCAGATTTTCAGTCAATCCTTCAAGAATGGTAATAGCCGTACCGCTAGGCGCATCTTTTTTTGCTGTATGATGGATTTCCTCCATGGTTACATCGTATTGATCAAACTGATTCATAATACGAGCCAATTGCTGGTTTAGTGTAAAGAAAATGTTAACTCCTAAACTGAAATTACTGGTGTAGAAAAAAGCACTTTCACTTTTTTTACACATAGAACTGATCTCTTCAAAATCGTCTAACCAACCCGTTGTTCCGCTTACTACAGGCATTTTGTTTTCTATACATGCTTTTAAATTCGCAAAAGCTGATTCCGGCCCTGTAAATTCAATACATACATCAGCTTGTCTTAATTGCTCTGGGCTGGGAATTACATCTCCTTTTAAGGCAAAAGCTATAGAATGGCCTTGCTCCGTGGCTAACCGCTCAATAGCTTTCCCCATTTTTCCATACCCAATCAGTCCTATTCTCATTCTCTTCAATTAAAATTTTAAGCTCACTTTAACTCCGTTTTGCATTCCCATTTGTGGGGAAAAGCCAAGAACCGCAGGTTCAATTTTCAAGGAAAGGTCATCCGATACATCGAATTCGAAAAGATGAGCATCTACGTTAGCATCTAAGATATTTAGTGCATAAAAACCCACAGCAACAATAATAGAGGTCTCTCTATTTTTGTCATAGAAGTTTTGAATTTGAATGAGTTGTTCATCCGTATAAATGCCTTCAAACTCGTCTACCGTATCTTCATTTCCATCATTTCTTATATCAAATGCGCTCGCATAGATATTGTATTGCTCTTGATTCCAAATTGCAGCATAGATGGAAATACCAATACCTGCATAGATAATGGGGACCTTCCACCATTTTTTGTTGTAAACCTGACCAGCTCCTGGAAGTACGGTTGACAGTAGCATTGCTTTTCCTGGGGAGTGCTTTTTTGGCTCCTCTTTTACTTTCGTAGTTTCTTCGGCCGTTATTCTAACGTTATCGTTTTGGCATAATCCATTAAATGCAAAAAGCAGCACGAAACATGCTGCTAGAAAACTCTTTGTATATAAAATGGGCCTATTCATTGAATATTTCAATGATTCTATTTAAATCGTCATTAGATGAAAAAGAGATCAATATTTTTCCTTTTCCATTTTGCTGTCTATTAATATCTACCTTCGTGTCAAAATGCTTTGCCAGTTGAATTTTCAAGCTTTCGAACTCAGCAGGTAATTGGTTCTTTTTAGTTTTAGTAGCGGTTCCAGAAGATTTATTTTTTCCTTCTCGCCAATGTTTAACCATACTTTCTACCTGGCGTACAGAATAGTCATTTGCCACAGTATCCTTGTATAAGAACAACTGCATCTCTTCGTCATCTACATTAATCAATGCTCGAGCGTGACCATTACTGATCATTCTATCTCTAATACCTGCTTGAATAAGTGGTGGTAATTTGAGTAATCTCAGGTAATTCGTAACGGTAGACCTTTTCTTACCAACTCTTTCACTTAATTGTTCTTGAGTTAAATCACAATCTACTATCAGTCGCTCATAGCTTAAGGCAACTTCAATAGCGTCTAATTCCTGACGTTGAATGTTCTCAACTAATGCCATTTCCAGCATGGCTTGGTCATCGGCAATTCTAATGTAAGCAGGAACAGATTTTAAACCAGCTTTCTGGCTCGCTCTAAATCTTCGTTCACCGGAGATAAGCTGGAATTTACCGTCTTTTTGTTTTCTAACGGTAATCGGTTGAATTATCCCCAATTCTTTGATGGATGCAGCTAATTCATCCAATGCCTCTTTATCAAAATGGGTACGAGGTTGAAATGGGTTTACTTCAATATTTGCAATTTGAATTTCGGCAATCTGACCAACAACTTTATCGGCATTTTTTTCTTTGGCCGAATTAACACGAACATCCGTGTCTTTTAAAAGTGCTGCAAGTCCTTTACCTAGAGCTTGTTTTTTCGCCATACTACATTAATCTTCAGCACCAACAGCTGAGGTTTCAATTGTGTTGTTTTCTAAGAATTCGCGGGCAAAGTTAAGATAATTCACTGCACCTGTACTTGCTGCATCATACATTACAATACTCTCTCCAAAACTAGGAGCTTCACTCAGTCTTACATTTCTTGTAATGATGGTTTCAAATACCATTTTTTCAAAATGAGTTCGCACTTCATCCACCACTTGGTTTGATAAACGCAAACGTGAATCGTACATTGTTAGAAGCAACCCTTCAATTTCTAAATCAGGATTATGGAGTTGTTGAACTTTACGAACGGTATTTAAAAGTTTCCCTAAACCTTCAAGTGCGAAGTACTCACATTGTATAGGGATAATTACAGAATCTGCAGCTGTTAAAGCATTCAAAGTAATTAAACCTAAAGAAGGAGCACAGTCTATAACGATATAATCGTAGCTGTCTTTTACGCCTTCAATGGCTTGCTTAAGCATGTATTCTCTGTGATCCTTATCAACCAGTTCAATCTCAATTGCAACAA
The DNA here is from genome assembly GCA_025210575.1 of Schleiferiaceae bacterium. GTDB lineage: Bacteria > Bacteroidota > Bacteroidia > Flavobacteriales > Schleiferiaceae > JAOARK01. The sequence goes on along the minus strand of JAOARK010000215.1, from coordinate 5,022 downwards.
GATCCAAATGCGCTGGTAATAAATCTACATTCGGAGTTTCTGTTTTTTGAACGATATCTTTTATAGCCGCTTCGTGCTCTATGGCTTGATAGGTTCCCATAGTGACATTTTCAGGATCGAAACCCAATCCAGAGGTGGCATTTGCTTGGGGATCGGCATCAATCAGTAAAACAGATTTTTCTAACACCCCTAAACTAGCCGCTAAATTTACAGCGGTAGTTGTTTTTCCTACTCCTCCTTTTTGATTTGCGATTGCAACTACTTTACCCATTCTTAACTTTATTATTTAGATATTTGCGCTCTTAAAATTTTGTTTAAATCGTTGTTTAACAAAGGGTTTGGTGGTGATTTACTTTGTTGGCAACAGTGCTTAAATGTACAATTATTCATCACATTTTCACCCCAATTTTAAATTAGATATAAACATGTTTACATTGGTTTGCGCAACGCACAGACCCGAGAATAAAACCCTTGGCGTATTACGTACTTACGGGGATATTTTACAATCAAAAGGAATTCAGGTTACGGAGTTAGATATGGCTCATTTGCCCGATTCTTTTATTTCTTCTGATGGTTTTGGAAAACGAACAGATGCCGTAGAAAAACTCATTGACGAAAAGTTGAATCATTCGGAAAAACTAGTGGTGGTTGCCCCTGAATACAATGGAAGTTTTCCAGGTATTTTTAAGACGTTTATTGATGCGGTTCACCCTGCTGTTTTTAGGGGAAAAAAGGTCGCGTTAGTTGGAGTAGCTTCTGGTAGAGCTGGAAATTTGAGAGGTTTAGATCACCTCACAGATATTTTTCATCATTTACAAGTAGAGGTAGTAAGCTATAAAGTGCCTATTTCTAAATTAGATGAAATGATAGATGACAATGGAAGGGTAGTAAACCCGGAAATTATACAGGCATTGGAAAAACAAGCTGAGATGCTGATTAACTTTTAATTATAAAAAAAGCCCCGATTCGGGGCTTTTTTTAAATATCATCAAATTCTACGTTAGTAAAATCCTGTGCAGCATTCACGGGTTTTTCTTCTTCAACGGATTGCCCTTCCTCTTCCTTAATTCTTTTAAAGTTGGGGTTGTGCGTTTCAGAAATTACTTCTTTCCCTTTGCTTTCGAGAATGAAGTCGGTTACTTCTGAGAGGATAGAATTGAAGTTTTCAAAATCCTCTTTATACAAATAGATTTTGTGCTTTTTGTAATATGAGTTACCGTGATTGTCTTCGTGTTTTTTGCTCTCTGTGATCGTAAGATAATAGTCGTCTGCTTTTGTCGCTCTTACATCAAAAAAATAAGTTCTTCTCCCTGCCCTTAATACTTTAGAAAAAATTTCTTCTTTCTCCGTAAAGTCTTTCCCGTTCATATTTTCAGTATCCGTTTTTTGTCATAGGTATGCAACAAATATAAAAAGTTATTAATACGACAATAGGACAGCTGAAAAAAGTTAAGAAAAATATAACCCTAATGTTTATGCGGGGTTTAAGCCACTTTTTCTTGTGATTCTACCAATTGCTTGTTATACAATTCTGCATAATACCCCTTTCTGTTTACCAGCGATTTATGGTCTCCAGACTCTGTAATTACACCTTCTTTCAAAACCAAAATAGTATCGGCATGTTTTACTGATGAAACGCGGTGGCTTATTATGATTGTTGTTGTGTCTTTAGAAATTCTCTTGAGATTTTGAAGGATGTATTCTTCAGTTTCTGTATCTACAGCAGATAGACAATCATCGAAAATCAGAATATTTGGTTTGCCTATTATTGCTCTAGCAATGGACACTCTTTGTTTTTGTCCACCACTCAAAGTAACACCGCGTTCCCCAACTTTGGTATCGTACTGATCTGGAAAGTCAAGAATATTCTCATGAACTCTAGCAATTTTGGCTGCTTCAACAATCTCATCATGAGTGGCGTCACTTTTGCCAAATCCAATGTTGTTAGAGATTGTTTCAGAAAATAAAAATCCCTCCTGTGGAACGTAACCTATCGATTGTCTCAGATTGTTGAGGTTGAGATCAAATAGCTCTTCACCATCCACTTTAACACTTCCAGATGTAGGATCATAGAGTCTTCCTACCAAAGAAGCAATGGTAGATTTTCCAGAACCAGTCTTTCCAATAATCGCAACAGTTTCTCCCTGATTCACCTGAAAGCTTACATCCTTAAGCGCCTGTATTCCCGAGTCTGGGTAAGTAAACGAAACACTCTGAAAAGCAATACTTCCTTTAATAGGAGTGGAATTCTCTTGATTGTTTGTAATCTCGGGTTGCTCGTCTAAGAACTCATTTATACGCGCTTGAGAAGCTGCAGCTCTTTGAATTATACTGGTTACCCAACCAATTGACGCGATTGGCCACGTGAGCATATTAACGTAAATAATAAACTCCGCAATAACACCTGTAGATATACCCTGACCATTTATAGCAAAGTGGCCACCAAAGAATACGACCAACAAAACACTGATTCCGATAAGGAAAATCATGAGTGGAAAGAATAACGCATTAATGGTGTATAGCCCTTTGTTTTTGTTATGGTATGCTAAGGATTCTTCCTCGTAATCTTTGGTCCATTGATCTTCTTTGGTATACGCTTTTAAAACTCTTATTCCTGAAAAAGTTTCTTGCGTAAATGTTGATAGGACGGACAATTGCTCTTGAACAATTGTACTTCTCTTGTTGATCATGTCGCTCACTTTGTAAACTGACCACGCCAAGAGTGGTAGAGGTATTAAAGTGAGAAGGGTTAGCGAAACATCTACGTAGATCATTCTTCCAACAATGATAGTGGTGAGAATAACCATGTTAATAGTGTACATGATGGCTGGACCAATGTACATTCTTACACGGCTAACATCTTCGCTTATGCGATTCATTAAGTCGCCCGTGTTATTTCTTTTATAAAAAGCAATGCTGAGTTTTTGATAGTGATTAAACACCTCGTTTTTTAAGTCAAACTCAATATGTCTTGACATTACAATTATGGTCTGACGCATCAAAAACATAAAGGCTCCTTGAAGTATGGCGGCACCAATAATGATTAAACCATATTCTAGTAAGGCACTTTTTAACTCTTCTAATTCTGTGTCATTTCCACCTAAGTGAAGTTCAATATCGTTAAAAGACTCCCCAACAAAATAGGCTAAGAAAACTCTGAAGACCACAGATATAGTAACGAACAAAGTTCCTAATATCAGAAGGCGCTTGTACTTTAAAAGATATTTATTCAGGTGAAATAATGGTCTCATAAAAAGGAATCACGAAGATTTTGTCTAAAAATTGGCTATTTTCGCAGCCCCTTAAAACGGGGTTATGCAGCCCAATAGACGGGCTCAAAGTTATAACATTATAATAGTTCTTAAATATTCTAAAATATAGAAGCGAATGTTAACTGAAAATCCTTCTCAAGTTTTAGATACCGCCAAAGGTATCTTCGGAAATGCTTCGTTTAAAGCACACGAACAAGTGGTGTTTTGTCAAGATGAAGAAACAGGTTTAAAAGCAATTATCGGAATTCACTCTACCACTTTAGGTCCAGCTTTAGGTGGAACACGTATGTGGAATTACTCGTCAGAATTTGATGCAATTCAGGACGTTTTGAGACTTTCAAGAGGAATGTCGTTTAAAGCGGCAATCTCTGGATTAGATCTGGGTGGAGGAAAAGCTGTAATTATTGGTGATGCTCGTAAAGACAAGAACGAGGCTATGATGCGTAAGTTCGGTCAATTTGTTGATTCGCTTTCAGGAAGATATATTACTGCAGAAGATGTGGGTATCAGCACTAAAGATATGGAGTACGTGAAGATGGAAACAGATCACGTTACTGGAATCCCTGTTTCAATGGGAGGCTCAGGAGACCCTTCTCCATATACTGCTTATGGTGTGTTCATGGGAATGAAAGCCTCAGCAAACTTTAAATGGGGTAGCGATAGCATTGAAGGAAAAACGGTTGTTGTTCAAGGTGTAGGCCACGTAGGTGAGACAGTTGTAAAACACGCTACAGAGGCTGGAGCCAAAGTAATTATCAATGATATTTATGACGACATTCTAGAGAATGTAGCTTCAAAATTCAATGCTGAAATCTATAAAGGAGATATCTATGATTTGGACATGGACATCTACGCTCCTTGTGCGCTTGGTGCTACTGTAAATGATGATACCATCGGTAGATTAAAGTGTGAGGTGATTGCAGGTGCAGCCAATAATCAGCTTGCTTTGGAGAACAAGCATGGTATGATGCTAAAAGAAAGGGGTATTGTCTACGCTCCAGATTTCTTGATTAATGCTGGTGGCTTGATCAATGTGAACTCCGAAATAGCGAAGTACGATACTGATGAAGTGATGAAGCGTACCGAAAACATTTACAACACCACATTACAGATTTTGAATGAGTCTGATAGTTTAGAAATTACAACACATCAGGCAGCATTGAAAATTGCACAAGAAAGAATAGACGCGGCTAAAAAGTAAGTATGCTTACCAGAAGACATATTAGAATTAAAGTGATGCAGGCGCTTTATAGTTTTTACCAGTCTGAAAATAAGGACATGGCAAAAAACTTAACTGAGCTACAAAACAGTTTAGACAATATTTACAATCTGTATTTGTACGAGTTAAAGGCGCTAGTCTTGATTCTCAGAGCAGCTGAAGAACGCATTGAGAAGAATAGAAACAAGCAGCTTGCCACTCGAGAAGATCTCAATCCTAATTTGAGGTTTGTTGACAATATTGTATTGAGAGAGTTTGCAGACAATGTAGCTCTAGCCAAAGATTTTGCAGACAACCACATTAATTGGAGTGAACATAGAGATAGATTCACCAAGATTTTTAGAGAGCTAATTGAGACTGAAGAGTACCAGCGCTACATGACTTCCCCTAAAGGGATTCGTGAAGATAAACGAATGGTAAAGTTCATTTATGGAACATACATTGCTGGTAACGAGGATATTCATGCTATTTATGAAGAGATGAATATGCATTGGGCTGACGATTTAGATGCAGCTCAAATGATGGTGGTGA
>JAOARK010000020.1 GCA_025210575.1 Schleiferiaceae bacterium | reverse complement strand
TACATTTCATTTGTACAATGCGCATTCAGACAGCTGGCATCCACTAACGTCATTTCCGCTATCTGGTAGAAGTCATTCCTCCATTACTTCGGGGGTATTTGCCTTATTTGTATTTGCAGGGCTTGATAGTAATGGGACTTCGCACAATGATCTATGGAGATATAACACTTGGGATTCTTCTTGGGTTCAACTCAACAGCCTTACTGGCGATGGTAGAAGAGGAGGGTTCGCGTTTGGTGCTGGAGCCTCCCTTTATTACACAACTGGTATTGATAAAAACGACAGTCGGTTAAGAGAAACCTGGAGATGTAATTTGCCTATTGGCATGGAGGAGATTCAAGAGACAGATCTTGTTATTTATCCAAACCCTGCCAGTGATAGAATTAGAATTCATGGAATTGGAGAGGATGCCACGGTTTGTGTTCTGAATCTAAAAGGGCAATTGGTAAGATGTTCAGAAATTGGAAGTGAAGAAACATTAGATGTTTCTGAATTATCCAATGGGATTTATCTCCTAATTATAGAAGAAAAAAACTCTACTCAATGGCTTCGACTAACCATTGAGTAGAGTCAAGTTTTATTGTTTCTCAGCTTCAGCTTTTGCAGCCTCTTTCATTTCTTCCCATTTTTTAATCTGTTCTTGGGTAAGAATTTCAGCGGTTTCTCTATCCATAGTCTTTTTGATAGATTTTAGGCTGTTCGCCACTTTTAGTTTGGTTCTCACATTCATGGGTTTGTCAATGTACTGCATAAGTGTTTCCATTATGCCTTTCATTGCTTTGCCCATTACAGGTTTCATTTTTGTCACCTGATCGTCAGTCATTTTCAATGGGTCTTGTAAATCCAATAGTCGAAGGCCTGCGGCCTCGCTCAGCACTTCCAATTTTACTTGATCCGTATAAGCTTCGTAAGCTTTGAATTTCTCTTTGCCAATGTCATTCTTTAGTGCTTTGTAATAGTCTTCTCGAGCATGCTTTATATCTGTGAGCATTGCTTGAGGATCAGGTTCAGCTTCTTCGTATTTATCGAAGATGAGTTGTAGAGAAATGGTGTACTTCTCCATTTGGGTTTTTAAAGCCTTGGTTTGTGCCTCATCCAATTCTATTGAAGTGGCAATTTCATCTGTTAATGCGTTAAGATCTTGCCCAAAGCTGAGAATGGCAGTGAGGCTAAAGAACAATGTGAGAATTAAGTTTTTCATGATTTAAAAAGTTAAATGAACGGACTATTTATAATTGGCGCAATTTGGATTCGGATGGTCCATTGTGTGCCGTATGTTTCGGGTTTAATTAAACTATATTGAGGTTCTAGTCGCAGCTTCCATGGTGTTTTGCCCCATTTTACCGTTTTTGTGATACCTAGGCCAATAGGTAAAGTTAGCTTTTCTCCTTCTGGAGCCATCCAATCGATATTGATATTTGGTCCCATACCAATGGACATTCCTTTACCTCGAATTTGTCTTCTGATAATATACTGAATATCCATTTGACTGGTTTCCGGTCGATTGGCATCACCGGCAACGGAATTCCATTGTTGAACAATTCCTCCTAATGTCCAATTAGGCAATATGGCTAATAGCATCACCGCTGGGCCAAGCTGTGTTTTTCCTTTTCCTAAGTGATCTGCGCTTGCGGTTGGAAAAGAAAAGGTTAATCCTGCACCCCAGATGAGTCCTCCTTTTTTATCAGGACCATACAGAGAAAATACCTGGATGTCACCTAAGCCAGTGGTATACTCTTCTGTTGGTTTTCCTTCAGAAACTCTAGGTGCGGTATGTATTGGAAATACAGGTCTTACTAAAAGCATTTTATTCTTTCCAGCAGGAACAGGCAAAGAAGGTTGAAAATTGAAAGTGTTTGAATACCGACTTCCTTCAATTACATTGCCCTCATTGATCTTAAAGTTCTCTTGGAAGATCAAAGACCAAAACCGAGAAAGAGGATTTTCCAATTGTTGATTCAATTGATCAAGTGTTACCGTAGAATCGGTTTGACTCTTAGCTGATTGAAAGACAACTAAAAAAGCCAGTATAAAACTGGCTTTTACTATTTTCTTTAGTGTCCCCAATCACCATCAACTTTAAAGGAAGAGTTGTCGTATTGAATGTATTCTTCTGTATCGAACGGGAATAATTTCATATACTCTTCAACCATCTTTTTAATGTCTTTGGTTTCTTGTCTTGCATTTGCAATTCCGGTTAATGGAATTCCTTTAGCATTGGGTTTGTCTGGATATTTCTTTTTCATTAACTCATGACGGAATGCCATTCTGTTAAACTGACCTTGTGTGTGGATTAGAGGAACTAGATGTGGGTTTTCTTCTCTTGGGTCTTGGTATATATCGTAAAAAGCAGCTCCAATTCCTGTAGCTGCACCAGGATCATTACTCACTAAATGTCTTTTATATCTTCCTTTTACCAAAGCGGCTAAGGTGTGACCTTGATAAACAAATACATAATCTCTTCGTCCATGAGAATCTCCATTTAAAAATACACTGGTCTGGTCTATACCATCAATTATTCTATCTGTAGGAATGTGTTTATCAGCTCCAGCAATATGTGCAAAGGTTGTGTACAAGTCAGCAACATGAACAATATCACCAACTAGCTGTTTTTCTTCAATAGTGCCCGGCCACCAAGCAATGGCTGGTACGCGGATACCTCCTTCAGTAAAATCACCTTTCCCTCCTCTGTAAAGAATTTCAGTCATTCCCCAACCTGGAGGAGGATTATGAACCATAGGTCCATTGTCAGCCATGATCACCACCAAAGTATTTTCTTCTACGCCTTCATCTTTTAAAGTCTGCATTAAATCTCCAATGAACTTATCCAAGCGAGTGTATGCATTAGGCACTTTACCGCCATTCAAAGAAGTTTTTTGTGGTTGTGGTGCTAAAAAGTTTAAGAAGTTAGGCCAGTACTCTACGAAGAAAGGTTTCTTAGCTTGGGCGTTTTTCCTTATGAACTCAAGAGTCCTCTTTTCAGATTCTGCCTCCATCATTTCATAACATTGGTTCCCTAGAGAATTGCCAGGTCCACCACACCACTCTACGGCTTGTTCACCTTTTTTACCATCTAAAATTTGAACCCAGCCATTTGGTAACAAGCCTGGTTGATCTAATTTGTAAGGGTCTTCTGGGTATTGCTCTGGGTGCATTCCTAAAATTGCATTTGCTGCAGATCCCATTGGGTCGTAGAGTGAAGTAATTTGATTCATTGGAGTAAAGAGGGCCTCATCAAATCCTTGATTATGGAAATAACTTTCCTCAATATCTCCCAAGTGGCCTTTTCCAAAATGTGCAGTTGCATATCCTTCTTCTGAAAGAACTTCCGCGATGGTTACTTCATCAGCACGTAATCCGGAAAATTCATGAGGCATTCCTACCACACCCATTCCGTGGCGAACAGGATGACGACCAGTTAAAAAAGCTGCACGTGTAGGTGTACAAGCTGGCTCCGTATACATCCGAGTGAAGTTGATACCTTCATCAGCCATTTTATTCATGTTAGGGGTGGTATACCCTAAAACCTTTTGAATTTCTGGAAACCCAACGGCACCATACTGTTGGTCATCCCAAAGCACATAGACTATATTGGGTGTTTGCCCATGTTTCTTTTTTAGATCAGAGAGTTTTTTGTTCAGTTCACTGTCTTCTGCTTTCCAGGCATCTTTATTCTGATGCTCAATAATCAAGTATTCAGCATCATGAACAATGTCTTTTTGTCCAAAAGTAACACTGGAGAAAAGCAGCGATACAGCGAGGATTAAGTAATTTTTCTTAGTCATAAGGTAATGTCATTTTATACAAAGAAAAGATATAAATTACGGCTGAATATCAAAAAACGGCAAGTTGACGAAGCCCATAGTTCAATCCTTTTCCTGGCAGGCAAATAACTTTGATGAGTATGCGCTAATGATGAAGAACGGTTTTGTTGAAAATCGTCAGTTAAGTGCAGGACGGCTTCAAGCCACCGTAAATGGATTTGTAACACCCAATTTAGTCGTGTCTAATTTTAGACAGAACAAAGTTATTCATCAAGAAGGAGTGTCTATGCCTGGGTATGTTACCTTTTTAATTTGGAATGGCGATTCTGTTTTTAATTGGCGAAGTCAGAAAATGACCTCCAACTCTATTGGTATTATTGAGAATAAAGAGCATCATGCCGTAACAGGAATTGGATTTGAAGGATTTCCGATATCTGTGAAAAAGGAGTTTATGTTAAAGCTTTTGATTGAAGAAGGTTCTGTTGCCTTTTTCGAAAAGCTACTAGCGAAAGAGGTAATTACGGTTGATAGTTTGAAGCTTGATCGTTTTAAGCGATATGTTAAAAGTCTTTGTGTCGATGTGTGTAAGGGCAAAACGAATGAAGTAGACGAATACTCAATAGTTCTGTCATTGCTCAATTGTTTCGAGAACGTGGAGTGGAAAAGTCGATTTGAAAACATTAAACTCAAACGAGCTTTAGATATAATTGAAGAGCAAATGTTTGAAGAAGTTCCTTTGAGACAAGTTTGTGCGGAGTTAGGTGTTTCTGAGCGTACTCTTCGTTATCAGTTTCAGCAGCAGTTTGAAATATCTCCAAAAACCTATAGAAAGGCGTTGAGGTTAAGTAATGTGTACAAAGCTTTGAAGCTTGCCGATAAAAAGGAATCGGTAAAATCGATTGCATCGGCTTTTGGGTTTTGGCATTTGGGTCAATTTGCTAAAGATTATTATGCCATGTTTGGAGAATTGCCCAGAGAAACCCTTTCAAAATTCAATTGAAATGATTTTGAGTTTAAAATGGCCTGGTCAAGATTGTAATCAATAAGGCTTAATAATAAGCGCCTGGGTTCGTAGCTCCCGAAGAGAGAATTCCCATCGCAGCTCTTCCTAAGATAATACCAGCTTTTTCCCATCCGTTAAAATGGTCAGAGTCGTCTGTTATGAAAGATGAGAGTTCAGTAATATCTCCATATCGAGATGCTTCTTTACGGGTTTTTGATCTGTAGACATAAGCATTTAAGGGATCCCATGCTTTTCTTGTAAGATCAACCGGTTCCTCTTCAATTGTTGTCCACAACCATGGTGTAAATTCTATAGAGCACTCTACACTATAAACCTGAGTAATTGGATTGATTAAAAGAGGTGGTTTTTCGTCTTGTGAGAAGCCTAAACTACTTATGAATAGGAGACCAGTAATTGCTAGGTATTTCATTGGTGTGCGTTCTTTGGCGCAAGTTAATGATTTATAAAGAAATCGATTTTCGCATTTCACTATTTACCAAACGCTCCATTGATCTGTTAATGGTTTAATTTGGCTTAAGAAGGTAATTTTTATTGTTGAAAACAAGCATAGAACAATTCAAAGATTGCGGCTTATTATTTGCTAATGTTAAGATTCTAAAAATTGAAATGAGATGATGGATCCTGTGGATTTTATTTTTGGAGTAGCTGGTTTGTTTATGCTTTTTGGTTTAGGTACAATGGGGCTATTTGTTTATCTAATAATTAGATGGTCTACTAAAAAACCTGAAGGAAAAGAGTTGGTTCAAGATCACCAACAAATGAAAGCCAAAGTTGATGCTAAAAAAGGGGATCTAATTATTTGGGGAGATCATACTTATATGGATCTTACATTTTGCATGTATTGCAAATTTGTAAAGACTGTTGAGCGCAGATTAAGTGGGCAGGTATTTAATCATGATAATAAGAAGCTAGTAGCTTTTCAGAGGGTAGAGCGCGGTTTTACGGCAGATGGCTATTATTATGCCTCAAGTACCGATTGGGATATTCGTTGCGAATTCGATACTAAGCAGTTCAAGTTCTTTTATAATAACGAACTCGTAGGTTGGGTGCATTTGCCAACCGGGGGAATTTATAACGCTCAGAAAGAAAAAATAGGAGAGGCAAAACACCCCAAAAAAATGTCTGTAGATGTTGGGCCAATTCGTTATAGAGCTGGAGAAGAAAACTTTCCAGTTATGCTTAATGGTCGTGTCTTATGTACTATAAGCGCTGCACCCGATTATTCAGATCTCGTTCCAGGTGCTTTTTTTAGGATCAATGAAAACTGGATTACGACCCCCATTTTTAACATGTTGAACGAACCAGAAACAGAAGAAGAGAAAAAATGGCTTCTGCTGCTTGGGGTACATGAAGTTGTTTTTCATGGTCATTGGATGATTTAAGAACGGCTTTATTCGTCAATTAAAGATCTACATAATCGGTGATAAGTTTCTTGATTTCTTCTTCAGTCATGCTTGGGTTTTGCTCCGTGAGAATGTCTTTAACAAAAGGTTCTTTGTATATCGTTTCAATCATTATGGCGTGAGCTACTGCTTTAGACCCTTCTACATTATATTTCTTTTCGTAATGGTTTAGAATAGCAGGAGTGCTGTTCGAATCAATAAATCGCTCATAGGCTCTGACCTTGCTTCTCAACAATTGCATCTGTCTTACCTTTAGATTGTCAATTGCTTTATTGGTAAATGCGAAGCCAATAGTGCTATCAATTTCCATAAAATATTCAGTGTCATGACTTACCAGAACGGCTAACGCCATTTGACGTTGTTTTGTTGATGATTCAGAATCCTCAAGAATAGCTTGTGCAATAAACTGATGCGGAAGAGCAACCACCTTAGAGGGGATTTCAAAAACTTCGGGAATCTTAAAATAGTTGTTCAAAACCAAATATGTAAGAAGAACACCTGCTGCAAAACTTCCAAATTCTTTCATAATACATTATTTCTTCTAAAGGTAGCAGAAGTGAATGCAATAAAAAAGGCAGCCGAGGCTGCCTTGTGTATTATGTCAATTCCCCCTCTTTAAAGGGGAGTTTGGGTTGATGCTTTTTAAGTTTTTCTAGCACTTCCGCATTTTGTTCTTTGCTTTCTTGATTATAAGGGAATTGCTGATCTGCATGTTTCATCAGAACTTGTCCGAACTTCTCAACAGGGCTATGCATCTCTTGCTCTGTCATGCCTTGTATTTCTACAGAAATATTTCTGGTTTTGGCATTTTCTTTAAAATCTTCAATCATTTCAACCACATCTGGATGAATACTATTGGTTTTAGACGCATCAATAATCAGCTTGGCTCCATCTGGCAATTGATTCAATGAATGTAAAATTCCACCCTTATTTAAAAAGCTCACGGTTTCTGATAGTCTAATCTTAAAAGGATGTCCACCATGAATATCGGTTTCAACCACGTGATATGGAATTCTGTAATTGTCATAAAGAATATTAAAAAAGGCTACGGCCATACCTAGACCAATTCCCGTTAGGAGATCTGTGAATATGATTCCCAGGATTGTAACAATGTAAGGGATAAAGTGTGGTTTACCTTTCGCAAACATTTCTCTAAAAATAGCTGGTTTAGCCAATTTATATCCCACTACAATCAGTATGGCAGCTAAACTCGCTAACGGGATCATATTAAGGAGGTTCGGAATGGAGAATACACAAATGAGTAGCAATATTCCATGCATGAAAGACGATGCTCTTGTTTTACCCCCGCTTTGGATATTCGCAGAACTTCGAACAATTACTTGTACAACTGGAATGCCACCTAGCATACCTGCAAATATGTTTCCAACACCTTGAGCAACTAATTCTTTGTTTACCGGTGTAATTCTCTTTTGAGGATCCAGCTTGTCTGTAGCTTCAGAACACAATAGAGATTCAATACTTGCTACAGCTGCCAAACTCAAGGCTAAAATGTAAATTTTTGGTGTCATTAAATAACTAAAGTCTGGGCTGCTAAAGAGTCCAGCAAACTCTGCTAGAGATTCTGAACTGGGGATATTAACCAGATGTACCGGGCTCAACTCTAAAGATGGGTTACCCATAAACATATTCGCTAAACCAATCCCAGCTAGTACGGCCATCAATGGGCCAGAAAGCATTTTTGTGAAACTCAATCTTTTCATAAAACCTTGTTCCCATATCACTAAAATCGCAATAGATGCCAGTGCAATGATCAAAGCTCCATAATTGAGTGTAGAAAAGAAATTGTTGAAGGTGTCTGTAAACATTCCTCCATTGTTTTCGGTAAGTAGGGCAAAGTCTCTTGAACCTTTATCAATACCTAAGAAAAAGGGAATCTCTTTAATAATGATGATAATACCAATACCACTTAGCATGCCTTTAATTACCGAGGTAGGGAAGTAATAGGCAACAACTCCAGCTTTAATTAAACCAAAGATTACCTGAAAGATCCCTGCAATAACTACAACAAGTAAAAAAGCTTCAAAAGACTGTAGCTCTTGAATTCCTGCATACACAATTACAGCTAATCCTGCAGCGGGTCCACTTACACCTAAAGGTGATCCGCTAAGCAGCGAAACAACTATTCCGCCAACAATACCAGATATTACACCTGAAAAGAGAGGAGCGCCCGAGGCTAGCGCAATTCCTAAACATAAGGGCATTGCTACTAAAAAAACTACTACACTCGAAGGGAAGTCGTATTTAAACTGACTGAAAAAGCCACTTTTTAATTTTTCTGTATTCATCTCGATAGGTTTTGTCCACTTGAAATTGGGGGTTAATAATCTGCTTTGGGTTTTCTCCAAAGTTTCTAGCGTAGTTCAAATTGTTTGGTTGAGAGTTGAACTACTACTGTTCCGGTGGGCAAGTAATTCTGAATTTACAGATGTTTTGAAAGGGGTCGGTTTTTAGATCTAGTGAAGCACAAATCATCCATGGACAAATAAGTTGATGTCCAGAATTTTTAAGCGATATGTTGTGCTTTTGACTCATTTTATTTTTGAATAGCCTTAAGTACTAATTCTTTATAGAATTCTTTAATGGCATTTTTATCATCTATTTTGTCTGTTAACCTTGGCAGGTGATCTGCAAAATATCTTTGGTGATGAGCTCCTTCTACAACCGTAGAGATGAGCATATGAGGGTAGGCGTAATCAGGGTTTATCTCGTGAATTATATCACTAATTCGAGCTACAACTTGTTTGTAACCCAAGAATACACCATGACTGTTTTCATCGTCTACTTCCTTGCATAAATAAGCCTTAGAGGCTTCATTTGTAAGTATGCGTTGCAGGTTTACTTTGTTGATGTGTGGGTATTCTGCAGTGTCGTTTAAATCGGCAGTTAAAAGATTTAACGCAATTTCTAGGCGCTCTTCGGGCGAAGCTATATTCGCTAAAGCGAAAACAAGTTTATACTCCATCCATCCCCAATACCACGAGGTAATGTATAGCAATAACTTGTGCTTACTTTCAAAATATCTATAGATAGAAGCTTCAGGCGAAGCAATGTGTAATCCTAACTTTTTAAAGTTGAATTGCTCAAATCCCAACTCTGCAATAAGGTCAACGCCACCAGATACAATTCGTTTACCCAACTCACTTGAATTAGGGTCTTTAATGTAAATGCTTTCGTTAAGCTTAATCTCTATTTTAGTTAATAAATCCTGCATTTTTATATCAAGGTTTGCTAATATAATAGTAATACTATCAATATCAAAATGATTACTATAGTTATACGTTCTTAACTTCTTTAACTAATTGATGGCTTTGTTCCCAGTCCATATGCACTATAGGAGAAGAATAAATCTCTGGGACTGGTGAGAAATTCTTCCGGATGTACTCATCAATTGTCGGGAAAAGGAGAGCCTTGGTCTTGGCTTGCATTTCATGTACAATAGACTCTTTTAACTGTCCCTTTGTCCTTTTTAATCTTGAAATATCGGCCACAAGGTTAATGTCGATTACCAATTTTTCTTTTAACAACTGATTGGCTATGCTAATAAGGGTTGTTTTATTCGGACTGCAAACTCTTAAGGTTATCATATCGTTTCGTTTAAGGTTCCTAATGCATATGCCAATTTTAACTGAGCTATAAACTGTTTGCTTAAAAGTGCATTGAGTTTGAGCTGTGATTGAATGAAATTCATTTCACGACTATTCACCATAAAAAGTGAGCTTTCTCCACCGTTGAACAACGATTTTTCTCCAATGAGTAAATTGTTATAATTCTCAACGGTTTGCTCTTGAAGTGAGATCAATTGCCTGTTCGTATTTAATTCATTCATAGCCATATTAATCTTGGCATTTATCTCTGCTTTTTTATTGTCAAGGTCTTGGGTGCCTTGTTGTAATTTCACTTTGGTCATTCTCAGGTCACCTCTTTCTTTTCTTAAGAATAAAGGCATGCTAAACTGTAACCCAAAAGTGTAGTTGTTGTTGTAAAGGGGGTCTTCGTATGCTGCAGCTCCAGAAAGCGCATTATACTTTAAGTTTAATTCGGGTTTAAGCATCTCGCTTTGTAACCTGCGTTGAACTTCTAGGTCATTTAATTTCAACTGTGATTGCACAAATAATGGGTGACTGATGATGAGGGAATCTATATTTTCCATGCTCCCCATATCTGCCAAACCGATATCAGAACTTGCAGGAATGGTGTTTTCTTCAAGTTCTAAAGGGATATTACCCTCTTGCCATAAGAAAACAGCCAATTGAGCCTTGGCGTTATTTAAGGTTAGTTGAGACTGTTGTAACTGAATGCTTCTGTTTTGCCATTGAATGTTTGCTTCTAAAGTGTCAATAGTTGGGCGTTCTCCTGTTTCGGCAGATTGTTTTACTGCTTCAAATCTTTGCTCCGCCAATAGAATTGCGTTGTTTAATACCTTTACATCTAAATAAGCTCGATACCATTCCCAATAAGCCGATCCTGCTTCAAGGAATAGCTCGTTCAACATCTGCTGCTGCTGAGCTTCAGTCATTTCTTGAAAGATTCGAGCTTGTTTTAAAGTTG
>JAOARK010000214.1 GCA_025210575.1 Schleiferiaceae bacterium | reverse complement strand
TGGAAGTGCCAAACGCCAATACCATCATTATTAATTCTGCTCAAAATTTTGGTCTTTCAGATTTACACCAAATGCGCGGTCGTGTAGGTCGCTCAAACAAAAAAGCATTCTGTAAACTTGTTGCCCCTCCCCTTTCTAGCTTAACTGATGATGCTCGAAAACGTTTACGAACACTTGAACAATTCAGTGACTTAGGCAGTGGTTTTAAGATTGCCATGCGTGATCTGGAGATTCGTGGTGCAGGAGACATTTTGGGTGGAGAGCAAAGTGGATTCATCAATGAAATCGGTTTTGATGCCTACCAGAAGATTCTTGCTGAAGCGGTGAAAGAACTCAAAGAAACGGAGTTTAAAGATTTGTACAAAGACAGCACCAATGATTCGCTTTTAGATCTTTTGGATGAATGTCAATTGGATACGGATTTGGAATTGATGATTCCAGACGAATACGTAAATAACATAGAAGAACGTCTTCGTTTATATCAGGAACTGGATGCAGTTAAAAACAAGGAAGAGCTAGACGCTTTTGAAAAAGGATTGGAAGATCGATTTGGCCCAGTTCCTCAAACAGTGAAAGAACTCCTGACATCGATGCATCTACGTTGGATAGCTCAGAGTTTAGGTATGGAAAAACTCGTTCTAAAAATGGGTAAAATGATCGGTTACTTTATTGCCAATCAAGAGTCTCCATTCTATCAAAGCGAGCAATTCAACAAGGTCTTAATGTTCTTGAGAGATAACCCTACCAAGGCAACCATGAAACAGAAAAACGACAAACTTTCATTGGTCTTTGAAAACGTAAAGAGTGTGGATGCTGCTATTGGGCACTTAAAAGGTATGACACTGGAAAAGGCTTAGGTTCTTTTAACACTTCATTTGAAAGTTTAAATGAAAAAAGAGCGTTTCATTGCGAAACAATGCTATGCCCTTCACTTTTTCTCATGCAGCTGCGGTGCTACCGTTGCTACATAAACCATCCAAGTATTTTTCAGCTACAGGCTTGATCATCGGAAGCATTTCACCAGATTTTGAGTATTTCTTGAAACTGAAGATAGAGAGCCTACATAGTCATACCCTTAGTGGATTATTTTATTTCGACCTACCTTTAGGGCTTATAGTGTGTTTCTTGTATCATAATCTTGTCAGAAATGAGTTGCTCTCAAACCTGCCTGACTTTTTGCAAAGACGCTTTCTCCATTTCTCCACATTCAACTGGAATGACTATTACAAGAAGCATTTTTGGGTGGTACTTAGCTCTTTAACCATTGGCGCCTTTACCCACATATTTTGGGATGCTTTCACTCATGAAACAGGATTCTTTGTTGAAAGAATGAATTGGTTACAAGGGGAATTAAGTACTAGTTTGTTCCGCTATCCCAGATATAAAATATTGCAGCATATAAGCACATTGTTTGGAGGAATTACCGTTGCTCTTTTCATCTACAAACTACCTCAGAATAACAATTCAAAAAAATCAGACAAGCTGTATTGGATTTTCCTTCTAATAATAGCATCCATTATCGTAATTGCAAAGGGTATTAATAGCGGTAACTTTGCTTTAAATGCCCATTACATCGCAGCTGCAATTGGGGCCGTATTTGTAGCACTTTGTTTAGCTCCAGCTTTGCTGAAATTGAAACACAAGACTTAAATTTGAAACTAAACCAACATGTCATAAATGAAAACTCAAAACCAGGCATTACAAAGTGTTTTAGATAGTGTTTCTGAACAACGAAAATTGGTACAAGAAACATTCTACTACTTAGATGAAGAGCAATTGACCAAGAAACCTACCCAAGAAAAATGGAGCGCTTTGCAGTGTATGGAGCATCTGAATCTTTGCAACCTTCACTACTTAACCGAAATTAAAAAAGCACTGCCTAATCTAAAAAGTGGAGATAAAGACAAGGCCTATAAAAAAGGCCTGATTGGTGGTTATATGATTAAATCCATGGCACCTAAAAATGGAACAATTACCAATCCTATGAAGACTTTTAAAAATGTGAGGCCGCTTACGGAACGGGAGGAAGGCGCTACGGTAAAAGCCCAGCCCACCTTTACTGATTTCTTTGCTGATTTAGATGAATACGAGAAAATAGCGAAGGAATTAGAGGGTAAAGACATACAAAGTGCTAAAGTGATATCATTAATTGGGCCGTTGGTAAAATTCAAGGTAGGAGATGCATTGCTCTTTATGATGGCACATAACGACCGCCACATATTACAGGCGATCAATGCCTTACAGTCAACATAATTTCTTACTCATATTTTCTTAGTAGTTTTCCTGAAAATAATTTTCAATGAAAACTGCAACCTACTTCACCACCATTCTTGTTTTGTTCCTTTCCTCATGCAGCGAGGTAAAACAAGAAGAAACACCAGAGGCCGTACTCAAAAGTTTTAATTCTATGTTTCCCAATGCCCAGGAGGTAGAATGGGAATTAGAAGAAGATGTTTGGGAAGCTGAATTCACTTTAGATGAACATGAGGTTTCGGCTGAGTTCAATCTTGAAGGTGAATGGCTTGAGACCGAAACTGAATTAGGCAAAGAACAAATTCCGCATGCGGTGGCATCTGTAATTTCTGAAAAGTATCCGAATTGTATGTGGTTGGGCTATGAAGAAGTGCGTAAACCTGAGTTCATGGCTTATGAAATAGAGATAGAATTTGAAGGAGAAACACATGAAATCCTGATCAGCGGTTCTGGTGAAATCTTAGAAGAAGAAACGGAATCTTCAAATGAGGAACCTGCTGAAGAGGAAACCAAACCTGAAGCTGTATGAGTCAAGAAAAATTAAAGGGCATTGTTAGACTTCAGAGTTTTGCAATTGTTGTTCTAACCATTGCCGTGGCTTATTTGTTTTTGGATAGAAGCAGCGACAACGGAACCGATGTAATTAGAACCAAAGGCATTGTTATTGAAGATCTTGATGGTAAAGAACGAATTCTTATTGGTGCTCCAATACCCACAGCAGAAAACAGAGTTCGTACAGATCTAAAGCGAGTTGAAGAAACCTACGGGCAAGATTTTCCTCCAGAAGTTGGTTTCATGGACATTTACAAAAACAAGGTTCAAAATGAGATGACAGGAATGTTAATTCTCTCCGATAATGGATTTGATAAAGTAGCCATAGGAGACCCTGTTCCCGACCCCTATTTTGGGCAACGCATCGGACCTGCTAGTGGGGTAATCATAAATGATTCTTTAGGTGCCGAACGATCTGGATATGGTTTATTGAAATTGAAAGATCGCTATCGGGTAACTCTAGGTTTCGATCGTGCCACGGGCTATGAGGGAATGACCTTTGGATTGGACGACAATGGTGAAACGCTTATGCAAATTGTAAATGAAGATTTCAGTAAACGTCTGCAATTAGGTTATCCCGTCAATAATCAATTTGGTCTGCGCTTAATGGCAAAAGACACGGTTGAGATCACGGTAAAATAAGGCATCTGTAAAATGTGTTAGAGCTTCTGTAATTTGTATTCCTAGTCGTCTTGCCTCACATTTAATTTTGATCTAAGAAAATAGAGAAGCTATGGCTGATGAAATTTTTAAAATAAAGACGATTACTCAACTGCACGAATTAATCGGTAGTGCCAAACCAAAGCACCCGTTAATTAGTGTTATTGATGTAGATGATCTGCCTCAGAAACCAGAATTCGTTGGTGTAAAAATGAGTGCTGATTTTTACATGATCTCTATGAAGGAGCACGACTGTGGTATGCAATATGGAAGAAATTACTACGACTTTGAAGAAGGTGCATTGATCTTCACCGCACCTGGTCAAGTAATTACGGCAACAGAACCAACCACAGAAGTAAAAAATGAAGGCTGGATCTTATTCTTCCATCCTGATTTGATTAGAAAGACTCCATTGGGGGAGCGTATAGACGATTATTCTTTTTTTGACTACGAGTCGAACGAAGCACTTCACTTGAGCGATGAGGAAAAACAGATCATTAAGGCGTGCGTTAAGAACATTGAGTTAGAGTACAATTCGAATACGGACGGACACAGTCAAAGTTTATTTGTTTCAAATCTCGAGTTGATCTTAAATTATAGTAAGCGTTTTTACGATCGTCAATTCCACACACGAACCACAAAAAACAAAGATGTGGTGAGCGAATTTGAGCATCATTTAAAAGATTACTTCAAATCTGAAGATTTAACCAATTTGGGTCAGCCTTCTGCAAGCTATTTAGCCAATAAAGTTCATTTATCACCAAACTACCTCAGCGATCTGCTCAAAAAAGAAACGGGCAAAAACATAAAAGAACATGTAAATGAGGTAGTAGTAAACAAGGCGAAGAACATGTTGTTGAGCACGAACAAATCTGTAAGTGAAATTGCTTACGATCTGGGTTTTAACTATCCGCATTATTTCAGCAGAATGTTCAAAGCACAAACAGGGTTTACTCCTGCTAAATACAGAGAAAACATAAACTAATTTAAAGACAAAAGTTATGTTATTCATGGCCCTAATCATTATAGGAATTCTTGTGGGTGCCAATATTTATTTGGCGCAACGCTTTGCTTATTTTTTTGACTTAGCTAGCACTCTTCCACTCTACATATTGTTTCCATTCATTACCATTTTTATGATTTGGACCGTAATGGGTTTAGTGAACTCTTTAAGTTCAGTTGGTCATATTTTATGGATGGCTGGAGCCATTACTATGGGATTAGTGCTCTATTTATTGATAGCCACAATTGGTGTAGATCTGATCAGTTTGGCCATCTCCATTCCTCCAGCAACAAAAGGTTGGATAGCTATTGCTTTAACTGTTCTCATTTCTGGATATGGACTTTGGAATGCTACACAAACTAAAGTGAACGAAGTAGATATAACCATCGATGGATTAAAAGAACCCATACGAGCAGCTCATTTAACTGATACCCATTTAGGTCATTTTAGAGGAGGTGAAAAGCTTCAGCAGATTGTGGAAATGATCAATAAAGAAAAGGTGGATGTAGTATTCTTTACGGGTGATCTTCTAGATGCCGCGATGCAACTGAAACCGGAAGCTATGCAACCACTTCAAAACTTAAATGCGCCTGTTTACTTTATTGAAGGTAACCATGATGAATACACTGGTGTAAAAGCCATCAAAGAGTATTTAAAGAGTATCGGTATTCATGTTTTAGAGAATGAAGTTACCCACTTCAAAGAACTTCAGGTAGTGGGATTAACC
>JAOARK010000213.1 GCA_025210575.1 Schleiferiaceae bacterium | reverse complement strand
TAATTTAGCATTGCTATAAAATTTAGCATCTACTTCTTTCTTGAATTGTGCATCACTTTTATACTGCGTTAATGCATTTGTATACTCTTCAAAAAACTTATTGTCTTTCTTGGTGAGTTTGCTTGGGCAATCTTCCCACTCTCCTCTGGTTTTGTCTTCCATCTGGTGTCCTGAATACGTCATCTGTATTTCACCATCCACAAAAGAGAATTTAAAGTCTACTCGTTTTTGCACCATTCCAAAATCGTTGTATTTGCGCGTTGGAGTTTGCAACTCCCCTTTTCCGGGGTAAAATTCTTTATACCCGTATTGAAAGGGCAAAGCATAAAAAATTGCCGGCATGGCCTCTTCTATAGAGCCATACCCCTTTATAGATTTATAAACCTTTTCGCTTTTGCCTTGGATGGAAAACGCCAGAATAACACCTAGCATTAATAATTTCTTCATTTTTCGTGATTGATTTTGTTTCCGCAATACTTAACAAATTCAGTTCCAAAAATTTCCATCCCCTCTAAAGAACTGATTGTCAACTATCCACACAACTAATTAGAAATTAAAAATTGTCCGCTTTCGGACTTTAGATTGTGCGAATACGCACGCATCGTTAACGCCTGAAAATCGACTACTTTCAACTAAATCAATTCATAGTCTTGATATTCAGCACCTTCTCAAACTTTAACAGAGTGTAAGACAACCTTGGCATCGAATTGGTTACTATCCTAATAAACTAAAACACATATGAAACGAAAACTATTAGTGGCTTTCTCTATCCTCTGTGGGGTCGGGTTTGCACAAAACATCAACTTCGAAAATTGGTCAACCACAGCCAACAGTCAAGATTCTTTAAACAATTGGTCGTCTACCAACCATGCCGTAAACATGTTGACATCAACCATTACAACCCTTTTTAAGTCGAATGATGCTGCAGCAGGGAATCATGCCGCTTATATTCAAACGGCTCCTTTTGGCTTTGCAGGATCTCCCACAGTGGGTATTATGGTAAATGGTGAAGCCAGATTCTCTTTCAATGGCACTACCACCAAGCACGAATCTGGAGGTGGGACTCCATTCGGTTTAAAACCACCCGCATTAAACGGCAAATACAAGATCAATGGAATGTATCCAGGGCTCATTCAAGTATTACTTACAGAATACAATGCATCAACCCAGAAGCGAGACACCATTGGATTTGGTAGTTTGCAATTATCTGCAAGCAATAACATCTACACCTCTTTTTCGGTTCCCATTAGCTATCAATCTTTAAACATGCCCGATACCCTGACGATCATTGCTTATGCTTCAGATCCTTCTTCTGTACCCTCCGTAAACTCTTCTTTCTCCTCTTTGTACCTTGATGATTTCTGGTTCTTCCCGAATTTCGTAAACGACATCGGTATTCAATCTATCAAGTCTCCTACAGGTAGTTCTCCGGTAAACTCCCCAGATACCGTTTCTGCTTGGATTGTGAATTATGGCTCTACGATGCACACTGGATTTGATGTCTCCTATACCGAAAACGGATTGAATAAAGTTCAGGAGAGCTTTAACGACACGCTATATGCAAATGATTCTGTGCTTTTTAAATTTTCTCAATTGTTTGTCCCCAAAAACCCAGGTAACGATACCATTTGCGTTTTCTTAGAAAATGTATTGAATGATGGCAACAGCTCTAACGACACCGCCTGTGTTACAGCCGCCAACAGCTTAAGTACCGCAGAAGTTGATGTTCACAATTTGAACATTTATCCCAACCCAAATTCAGGAACCTTTAAGATCTCAACGCTAAAACCTATCCATGCCCGCCTTTATAATTCTGCAGGCCAAGAAGTGGCTAACCTTCATTTAAGAACAGGAGAAAACAAGGTAACACTGAGTCATCTACCTAAGGGACTTTATATTCTTCGCTCCTCAGAAAAAGCCTGGAGAGTAATCATCTCTAAATAACACTCAATTCCATCGCATCATTTGCGTTATGCATGTATGCGATGGATTTTCTTTTCAATTTTGGCTTTTGGTATCACTGCATTTCTTCCTTTTCAAGAAAGTGAATTGAGTAAAGATGAGCAAGAGCTTTACGAACTCATTACACAATACAGAAAGGAAAACAAACTACCTAAAATCCCCCTTTCAAAAGAGTTGACAAAGGTTGCACGATTGCATGCCGAAGACCTCTCGCTAAATGACCCCACCAATAAAAGATGTAACGCCCACAGCTGGAGCAACAAAGGGCATTGGGAACCTTGCTGTTATACCAGCGATCATAAAAATGCAGAATGCATGTGGTTTAAACCGAAAGAGCTTAGTGAATATTCAGGTATCGGCTATGAAATTGTCTCACGCTACCTCAACACCAATGATCCTTCTATAAAAATGAAACCTGCGGAAGCTCTGAATACTTGGAAGAAAAGTCCGGAACACAACAATGTGATCATCAATAAAAAAGGATGGAAGAACAAAGAATGGAAAGCCATAGGCATTGGCCTATTTAGAGGCGTTGCTGTGGTTTGGTTTGGGGAAGTGGAGAAATAAAAAAACCCCGACTACTTTCGTAATCAGGGTTTTATTC
>JAOARK010000212.1 GCA_025210575.1 Schleiferiaceae bacterium | reverse complement strand
GTAAAGCCTGAATACAACTGGGGTGGCAAACCAGAATTTGAAGAGCGCTTTATGGAATCACTTGAAAACAGATACGCTTAAAAATGCTTTATCTCGTTCCCACTCCCGTGGGCAATTTGCAAGACATCACGCTTCGAGCTTTGGAGGTTTTAAAATCTGTGAATTTAATCCTTGCTGAAGACACCCGCACTTCTGGAAAATTACTCAAGCACTTTGAGATTGAAACACCAATGCTCTCGCACCATATGCACAATGAGCATAAAATGGTAGAACAATTAGCCAAGCGAATGGCAGCGGGAGAATCTTTTGCTTTGATCAGCGATGCCGGTACCCCAGCAATCTCAGACCCTGGATTCCTCCTCGTTCGCGAATGCATTGCACAAAATGTTCGAGTGGAGTGCTTGCCAGGCGCAACAGCGTTTGTACCCGCCTTGGTAGCGAGTGGGCTTCCAAACGATAAATTTGTTTTTGAAGGGTTTTTACCGGTGAAGAAAGGAAGGCAAACTAGACTTACTTTTCTTGCTGAAGAGACAAGAACAATGGTCTTTTATGAATCTCCACATAAGCTCTTAAAAACGCTTGGAGACTTTATCACCTTCTTTGGCGAAGAAAGATTGCTTTCTGTTTCGAGAGAGATTTCCAAGAAATTTGAAGAACATATTCGAGGAACGGCTATTGAAGTACTGGAACATTTTAAAATAAAAGCACCTAAAGGCGAGTTTGTATTAGTAGTACAAGGCAAAAACTCGAAAAAATGAAATCCCTAACGGCATTATTTTTACTGTTCTCGGTATGTGCATTTGCACAAACCGAAAGCATCTTTTGGAAAATTGAGCATCCAGATATTGAAAAACCCTCCTATCTATTTGGCACGTATCATTTAATGAACAGTGGCTTTTTAGACGTAAAAGCACCTAAGGTTTTAAAAGCCTATCAGCAAGCCGATAAGGTCTTGGTAGAATCTAAAGAAAGTGACGCCCCTTCTGATGGACTTATGCAGCGTTATTTTTTTGAAAACCCCTCCATTAGTGAAGCAGTTGGACCCGCAAATTCTAAGCTCATTGATTCGATCATGCAACTTAGAATTAATACACCATTATCTACTTTCGATAAAACCAAACCTGTTCTTTTAGCCGTTCTTATAGGTTTGGAATACCACAATCAATACATAGCCGACTCAGGGAATTATGAGGGCATTCCCTTAGATCAGTATTTTGACAAAGAAGCCACAGCTAACGAAGTTCCTGTCTTTTCACTTGAACAACCCGAAGAGAGTTTTGGTTTTCTTCTCGATTCAATTTCACAATCCGATCAAT
Source organism: Schleiferiaceae bacterium (assembly GCA_025210575.1). Classification (GTDB taxonomy): domain Bacteria; phylum Bacteroidota; class Bacteroidia; order Flavobacteriales; family Schleiferiaceae; genus JAOARK01. The sequence continues at coordinate 4,146 of JAOARK010000212.1, read as the reverse complement.
TGAAATACCTCGTCTTGAACTGTCAATACGACTCTGCTATGTATCGCATTGCTGGAGTAATGTTTGAAAGCTACAAACAAAATGATGTTCCGAGGCTCATGGAAATTACTAACTATTATGATGGCCTAGTAACTGACATTTCTTCTTACTATATCACTGAAGGAAGAAATCGCTTATGGCTACCTCGATTAATCAATCATCTAGAATCTGGAAATACCTTTATAGCTGTTGGCGAATTACACTTAACTGAAAGTTATGGATTGGTCTCGTTGCTCCGCGAACAAGGATACACCTTAACTCCTCAATCCTTAGAGTAGATAGTCTATAATTGCCAAAGCTTAATCCAATGCACTATGCGCAATACGCTTTATCATTTTATTTTACTTGCAATAGCATTAGAGTTTGGCATAGTTGTAAACGCTCAATATTCCAATGTTTTTGATTTAGTCCCAGCATCCACAAAAAGGGTTAGTCTTCCTAACGGTGAAACTGCTACGCTTAAAAACAATGGAGAATATAAAGTTGTATTAAAGTCAGAAAAAAGGTTAAACGGTCAATTCTTTCTTTTCGAAGATCGCTTCTATGTATTCACTAAAAAACACTTGGTTTTTGAACCCCATGAAAAAGAACTGATCGAAAAGGGAGGAATTCAAATCGACAACTTTGAGATCGATGCCAAGGACGTTCAGTTTATTCATGACACCATTCTATTTCATAGAAATGAATTCTATTTGTATGAAGACATCAAAGCTGTAAATAAGAAAGGGATCAGAAGTTCAACAACCTTTAAAAGACTAAATTTTGGATTCAACGTTTACTATTCCCCTCTTAATGAGATCGAATCATTCACGCAACAAATGAATAGTGCTGAGCTTAATGATTCAGAATATTGGCGTTTGGGAGATATTGGAACCACAACAAGTTATCCGAATTCAACAAACAGCAATGTTGCCTTAGATCTGGATGTATCAGCCTACATAAACCCAAATCATGGAGTTCGATTTTTGTATACACTTTCGGGCTACACGGTGAGGGGGTTTAGAGAAATGGGCAGAGAAGAAAATGAACAGGCTGGCTATAATTACGGTATCAAGCTATCATTAACAACGCAACAAAGAACACTGTCATTAGTCTATAACTACAGCTTAAAATATCAAAGAATAAATCTTTTTGCAGGCCCAAGTTTTTTGATCCATAAAATCAACGAACATTCTACTGATTCTTTTGGGTATACGCGAAATACATCTCGAAAAACCAATGAAGTGGGATTACTTGTCGGAGGGAGCTACAATTTAGTGAATCTTAAAAGTTTCTTCCTCAACGTAAAAGCCTATTACCAATGGTTTGGGAATGTTGCAGTTGGACCTTACTACATTTCAGATTTTGACCAAAACGGAAACTTGATTCAAACCACCTTTGAAACCATTGAAATTTCGCCCCAAGCATTTCACCTTGGAGCCGGCTTAGGTTTTAAGCTTTAAAAAGTTACTTCTTATTAAAGGTATTCATGGTTAATGCAGGACCTGCAAGAACAAAACTCTTCACCATTTCGGCACAAGTCTTTATGCGCTCAGGAAGTGTTTTCATCTCCTCCTCACTCCATTCGCCCAAAACAAAATCGACTTGTCCACCTTTGGGATAATCACCGCCAATACCAAAACGAATACGGCTATAGTCTTGACGACCTAAGGTCTGGTTAATATGCTTTAAACCATTGTGACCACCATCGCTTCCTTTGGTCTTCATGCGTAATGCGCCAAAATCAATGGCCACATCATCTACAATGATCAAAATGTTTTCTAAAGGGATTTTTTCTTCCTGCATCCAGTAGCGTAATGCTTTACCGCTAAGGTTCATATACGTACTGGGTTTAATAAGAATGAGCTTTCTGCCCTTTAAGGAAAGTTCGGCTTTATCGCCATAACGGGCAGGGCTAAAAGAAATATTGGACGCCTCGGCTAAGGCGTCCAATACTAAAAAACCAATGTTGTGTCGAGTATTTTTATACTCTGCCCCGATATTACCAAGGCCAAGAATCAAATACTTTTTCAAAACAATTTTGTTTTACTCTGCAGCTGGTGCTTCTTCAGTTGAAGCTTCAGCTCCTTCTGCAGCTTCATCTTCTTCTTCTTCCTCTTCGTCAGCAGCACCACGTGCCATTCTAACTCCAACTACAACTGCAGTTTGCATTTCAAGAATTTCGAATCCGTCAGTTTTCAAATCCTGAACACGAACAGATTGACCAATTCTTAATTTCTCCACGTTGATCTCTACTTGATCAGGTAAGCTAGCAGGTACAGCTTTTACTCTCAACTTTCTCAAGTTTTGAACTTGCTTACCACCATTTCTTACACCACGAGCAACACCAGTAGTAAATACAGGAATAGCCATAACAACAGGCTTACCTTCTACTAGCTCGATAAAGTCAATGTGCATAATTTCATCCGTTACAGGGTGAAATTGAATATCCTGAACGATAGCTTCTACCGTTTTTCCACCAACCTCGATAGCTGCCTTCTTTGCCAAAGGAGTATAGATTAATTCGCGGAATGCCAAAGTAGGCGCGCTAAAATGTACAGGTGCTTCACCACCATAAACTACACAAGGAACTTCTCCTTGTTTTCTCAACTTACGGGCAAACTTACCTCCTAAGTCCTCCCTTTCCGTTGCGTTGATTGCTACTGAAATCATTGTTTCTATAGTTAAATTAAAAATTACATTACAAAAGTGTTGCTGATTGATTCGTGTGCGTGCACCTTCTTCATTACATCAGCAAACAATTTGGCCACAGAGATCGATCTAATCTTCTTTGCATCTGGTTTAATGTCAATTGTATCTGCCACAACTAACTCCAACAAAGCAGATTTCTCAATCTTTTCGTATGCCGCCCCGCTTAACACAGGGTGAGTACAATAAGCTCTAACACTTTTTGCACCTTTTTCTAATAACATATCAGCGGCCTTAGTTAAAGTACCACCGGTATCTATCATGTCATCTAATAAAATAACATTGCGATCTTTTACATCTCCAATCACAGTCATCTTATCAATTACATTCGCTTTTTTACGCTGCTTGTAGCAAATTACTACTTCAGCTCCAAGGAAGTTTCCATAAGCATTTGCTCTCTTACTACCTCCCATGTCAGGAGAAGCAATGGTCAAATTCTCTAAGCCTAAACTTTCAATATCTGGTAAAAACAACGCAGAACTGAACAAGTGATCTACAGGAACTTCAAAGAATCCTTGAATTTGATCTGCATGAAGATCCATAGTCATTATGCGTGTTGCACCTGCAGTCTCTAACATTTTAGCCACAAGCTTTGCGCTGATCGGTACACGTGGTTTATCTTTTCTATCCTGACGCGCATACCCAAAATAAGGAAGCACTGCAGTAATATGTTTGGCAGAAGCACGCTTAGCAGCGTCAATCATCTGCAACATTTCGAAAAGATTATCTGCCGGAGGAGTGGTTGAATTGATCAAGAACACTCTACCACCACGAATAGATTCTTCAAAGCAAGGCTGAAATTCTCCATCACTAAAGGTAGTTAGGGTCATACCCCCTAATTCTTGTCCATATTCTTTGGCAATTCTCTCAGCTAAAGCCTTAGAATTTCTTCCTGAAAATATTTTAGCGTCTGGAAACATAATTTCTCTCGTTTTTACCCCATTTTAAAAGGGGTGCAAATGTAAAAAAAGAGACTCTATTTTAAACAAATGACTTTACTTTTTTAAGTATACCAATTCATAACCAGACTGATAGGGAATAATCAACCTTTGAACATTCAAATTATTGAATAAATTCTTGCCCACATTTGAAGTTTATTTATTTTCGCAGCCCCAATTTCAAAAGCCCAGGTGGCGGAATTGGTAGACGCGCTGGATTCAAAATCCAGTTCTGGCAACAGAGTGCGGGTTCGATTCCCGCCCTGGGCACAAAAGCCCGACTCAAGTTTGAGTCGGGCTTTTTTATTACCCTCAAACCTTCTAATAACTCTCCAGAATAAATGGCATACAACTATAACAAGAACCAACTCTTGAGTTCAATACATTATATATGTGTTGGTTATTTAACCATGTATGAATAAATGATCATTTAGATAATAATATAACAGTACATCTGGACTCTAAATCAAGAGTTTAGATC
>JAOARK010000211.1 GCA_025210575.1 Schleiferiaceae bacterium | reverse complement strand
CGCACATCTTCATTGTTGATCATTGACTTTAAAGTCAATGTTTGACCAGGTAAAAACTTGAATTCTTCTTCTAGATTTTCGGGTATTGAAAAAGCAACCGATACACAATCTGCAGTTTCCTTCTTGATGTCTTTAACTAGCAGGCTGTGAAAGTGATGCGTTTTATGTTGAGACTCTTTTGCAACTAAAGAATCTTTCTTTTTCTTCTTTTTCTTGAAAAAATTTAACATGAGCTACGTCATTTTAATAGGTCTGCAAATGTAGTACACTTGCTTCCATATACAACCTGACAGAAATCAATGATAGGGAGTTAAATTTTGTAAACTTGCAACGAAATTGAAATACGCTAGAATATGACGAGCGAATTGTCTTTAGAAGAAAGGTTTCAGAACTATGTAGATGGCGAAAATAAAATTGAGCCTAAAGACTGGATGCCTGAAAAATACCGCAAAACATTAATCAGACAAATATCTCAGCATGCCCACTCTGAAGTGATCGGTATGCAACCTGAAGGGAACTGGATTACGCGAGCTCCTTCATTGCGTTCAAAACTTATTCTTTTGGCTAAGGTTCAAGACGAAGCCGGACACGGTCTGTACTTGTACTCTGCTGCCGAAACATTAGGAATTGATCGTCAGGAAATGATAGAGCAACTTCAAACCGGAAAGGCGAAGTACTCTTCTATTTTCAACTATCCAACGCTAACGTGGGCTGATATTGGTGCTGTAGGTTGGTTAGTAGATGGCGCAGCCATTCAAAATCAAGTAATGTTGACCAGAACTTCTTACGGGCCCTATTCAAGAGCCATGGTAAAGATTTGTAAAGAAGAGTCTTTCCATCAGCGTCAAGGTTACGAGATCATCATGAAAATGGCGAGAGGAACCAAGGAGCAAAAAGCAATGGCGCAAGATGCGTTAAACCGCTGGTGGTGGCCAAGTTTGATGATGTTTGGACCTAGCGATGATGATTCTCCGAACTCAGCTCAAAGCATGAAATGGAAGATCAAACGTAAATCGAATGACACGCTTCGACAAGAATTCATTGACAAGACAGTTCCGCAAGCAGAATTCATAGGCTTAACGATTCCTGACCCCGATCTAAAATGGAACGAGGAGCGTAATAGCTACGATTTTGGTGAAATGAACTGGGATGAGTTCTATAACGTAATTAAAGGAAACGGTCCTTGTAACAAACAACGTATTGCTCATCATGTAAAGGCACATGAAGAAGGAGCATGGGTTCGCGAAGCAGCGAATGCTTACGCTGAAAAACAAAGAAAAAGAAAAGAGGCCAACTCAGCCGCTTAACTCGATAAAGCACATTTAAATGAACAAAGACAACTGGAAGATCTGGGAAGTTTTTATTAGAAGTAAAAACGGATTGAGCCACAAACATGTAGGTAGCTTGCACGCTCCTGATGCAGAAATGGCGATTAAAAATGCACGCGATGTGTATTGCAGACGCAGTGAAGGAGTAAGTATTTGGGTGGTACCAAGTGATGAAGTGACGGCTAGCAGCCCAGATGAAAAAGAACCGCTTTTTACTCCAAGCGATGACAAGGTGTATAGACACCCTACCTTTTATGAAATTCCGGACGAAGTAGGACACATGTAACCAAAGACTATGGGAGAAGTTAAAGGTGGTTGGATGACCACAAGAGAATTAGAAAACCAAACGAAGACCACTGAGGAGGCTCGTTTAGAATATATTCTTCGCTTAGCTGATAATGCCTTAGTATTAGGACATAGACTTAGCGAATGGTGTAGCAATGGCCCTGTTTTAGAACAAGATATAGCTATTATTAACACTGCCCTAGACCAAGTAGGTTTGGCTCGTAACTATTATAAGCTAGCTGCCGAAATTGAAGGTGGAGAGCGAGATGAAGACTATTACGCCTATCGCAGAGATGTTTTTGAATTTAAAAACATTTTGATGCTTGAGCGTCCGAATGGACATTGGGGTGACACCATTGCGCGCCAATTTCTATATGATACATTCCACTTTTTCTTGCTTGAGGAATTGATAAAATGCAACGACCAAGACATTGCAGCAATCGCGGCAAAAGCAATTAAGGAAGTTGCTTATCACGCGCAGTATAGCGCAGAGTGGATTATTCGCTTAGGTGATGGAACTGAAGAAAGCCATAACAAGATTCAAGATTCTTTGAATACCATTTGGGAATGGACCGGTGAAATGTTTGAAACCAATGAAGTGGACGATCTAATGCGTGCTGCTGGCATTGCTCCAGACATGGACGAAATAAAAACATTGTGGCACGATAAAGTTGCCCAGGTTTTAGAGATAGCCACGTTAGAAAAACCAGAAGATGGATGGATGCAAACAGGAGGAAAAATGGGAGTACACACGCAGTATCTCGGTTTTATTCTAGCCGAAATGCAGTATTACCCTAAAACCTATCCTAACGCTAAGTGGTAAAATTTGCAAATGACAATTATTAAGCCCTTGTTTTACGCAAGGGCTTTTTTTTGGTCTTCTTATTTTTAGGGTAAACAAATCAACTATGCGTTTCGCCCTTCTACTCTTTACCCTCTTATTTGGTGTTTGTTCTATGGCTCAGAATTATGTAGATCTGGCCAAAGTCTTTTATGCCAATACACCGGTAAATCAAAATGACACAGGTAGCTATGCTGGAAGCCGCGTTGAAGAATATGGAGTAGATCTTCTTACCCCTGTAGAACTCAAGAATAATAATGCGCTGTTATTTGGGCTGTATGCCGAATCTGTAAATGCAACGGTAGCACCCAAAGAATCTAATCTCACTTCGGTATATACTACTTTATTAAAAGTCGGAGTTAAACTCAATCATGGAGAAAGATGGTCGGGCAGCTACCTACTTTTACCCAAATTCTCGTCAGATTTTAAAGGTTCACTTAATGCTAACGATTTCCAAATTGGAGCATATGCGCTTCTCAATTTTCAACAAAAAGAAAATTGGAAATGGAAATTTGGAATCTATGCCAACACTGATTTATTCGGCCCCTTTTTTGTGCCTTTAATTGGCTTCTATCACCAAAGTCAAAATAAAAAGTGGGAAGTAAACTTAACCTTGCCTTTGGCCGCAGATGCAAATTACAGCTTTAACAAAAGCTTGAGAGCGGGGATGAACTTTGCCGCTTTCGTACGCAGCTACAATTTAAATGAACCCTATCAAGGAAATCCTGAAAATTACCTCGTAAAAGCCAGTAATGAACTGTTTACCTATCTTCAGATTCATGCTACACCAAGTGCAATTTTTCAATTGAAAGTGGGGTATTCTATTGGTCGGAACTACCGAATCTACGACATCAAGGATCGAGTTACTTGGGGGTTATCTGCTTTTCGCTTTGGTGACGACCGACAGCAGCTCAATTCAGACTTTGCGGATGGGTTAATATTTAGAGCTCGGTTCATTTACCGCTTTCATTTAGAATAGCTTTTTGTATAAGATAAAGGGCCAACCTGTTAAGGGATATTGCCAAAGAAACGTCATGTTTTTCTAAAGAATTCCAAAGTACTTTTACAGCATGAAAACGGTAGAAGAAATTTACACATTACTCGATGAAGTAAAAGATCCAGAAATTCCAGTTTTAACTGTAAACGACATGGGAATTATTCGTGATGTGCAATGGAATGAAGATGAGCTTACTGTAACAATCACTCCTACCTATACAGGCTGCCCGGCCATGGATCTGATAGAAAGTCAGATAAAAGAAGAGCTGGAAAAACACAACATGCACAATGTTAAAGTGGCTACGACTCTATCCCCTCCCTGGAGTACCGATTGGATTTCTGAAGACGGCTTAAAAAAACTGGAAGAGTTTGGAATTGCACCTCCTGTAAAAGGAACGGCCGATAAAAGAGAATTATTTGCAGAGGCTCCTAAACCGCGATGTCCGTACTGCAAATCTGAAGACACGCAAATGATTTCAGCCTTTGGCTCTACAGCCTGTAAAAGCCAATATAAATGCAACAGCTGCCTAGAGCCATTTGATTATTTCAAGTGTATCTAATTTTTACAATCTAGATCATAAAAGTTTATAAGTCAGACAGTTTGTTAAAAACTGTATCTACTAAATGCAGTGGATAGACGTTAATTTTAGACTACTCATATCGTCTAAATATTTAACTGTCTAATTCGCTGAGACCATGGAGCGTTCGTCAAAAACTACTGTTCAACAATCGTATAATACCTATACTCGAGAAGAAGTTCTTGAAAAGGCACTTGCCTATTTTGAAGGTGATGAATTGGCTGCAACGACATGGATGAACAAATACGCCATGAAAACCAAAGATGGCCAGTTTGTTGAAACCACACCAGATGACATGCATTGGCGAATGGCTAAAGAATTTGGTCGCATCGAAGAAAAATATCGCAATGCCATGCATCTCAACGGAAGTGCAGTGCTAAGAAGCAGTTACGGACAGGAAAGAGAACCCCTAACCGAAGAAAAGATCTATCAACTTTTCAAAGAATTCAATTCAGTAATTCCACAAGGAAGTGTAATGGCTGCTTTAGGCAATCCATTTATGACGGCTTCATTAAGTAATTGTGTTGTGTTACCAGAAGTATACGATAGTTATGGTGGTATTATGTATACCGATCAACAATTGACCCAACTGTTTAAAAGACGTTGTGGTGTGGGTATTGACTTGAGCAGCTTAAGACCTGCTGGTATGCAAGTGAGTAATGCTGCAGGTACGACTAGTGGTGCCGTCTCTTTTATGGAACGCTTTAGTAATACTACTAGAGAAGTAGCTCAAAATGGTAGACGAGGAGCTTTAATGTTGACTATAGACATTGCCCACCCAGATGCTGAAGATTTTTTAACGATTAAACAAGACTTGAAAAAAGTTACGGGTGCTAATATATCTGTGCGCCTTTCCGATGAATTTATGCAGGCTGTTGCAGACAACACAACCTACATGCAACGTTGGCCTATCAATGTAGAAAAACCAGAGATTACGAAAGAAATAAAGGCCAAAGAGCTTTGGAATACCATAGTGACATGTGCTCACAACACCGCAGAACCTGGATTGATCTTTTGGGATAGACAACACCATTATTCAACATCATCCGTTTATCCAGGTTTTGAAAACACCTCTACCAATCCATGTTCTGAGATTGCCATGCAAGGCGGAGATAGCTGTAGATTAATTGCTTTGAATTTGTACAACTTTGTAAAAGAACCATTTACAAAAAACGCGAATTTCGATTACAAGAAATTTTATACCACCACCTACGAGGCACAGCGATTACAGGACGATCTTGTAGATCTAGAATTAGAAGCCATAGATAGAATACTCAATAAAGTAGACAGCGATCCTGAACCAGATTTTATTAAGCAAGTTGAAAAGAGCACTTGGGAATTATTAGCGGATAACGGAAAACGTGGAAGAAGAACTGGGCTTGGATTTACAGCTCTGGGTGATACCATTGCGGCTTTAGGCTTAGCCTACGATGGAAATGATGCAACCCAAACTATTGAGCATATTTTAAAGACGAAATGTGAGGCTGAATTCAACAGCTCAATTGATATGGCCATTGAAAGAGGGCAGTTTCAAGGATTCGATCCTCAAATTGAAGCTCAGAGCGAGTTTATTCAAATGATGGAAAAAGAGATGCCTGAGATATACGAGCGAATGATGAAGCATGGTCGAAGAAATATTTCTATCAGTACCGTTGCCCCTACTGGAACATTGAGCATGTTGGCGCAAACATCCTCAGGAATTGAGCCCGTTTTCTTGCTTTCTTATTTACGCAGAAGAAAAGTAAATGCAAGTGACACGAATGCGAATGTTTCATTCGTAGACGATATGGGTGACAGTTGGGAAGAGTTTACCGTTTATCAT
>JAOARK010000210.1 GCA_025210575.1 Schleiferiaceae bacterium | reverse complement strand
GTCCAAACGGATTGTCCGCCAGTAAAACTTTGCTTTCCATTATGAGAAACAAAACTTCCCATTCCTACCAATCTCACATTCGAATTTCCTCCTGTTGAAAGCGTTCCTTGATCATTACCTCCAGAATTTTCAACACTTACCTCAAATCCACTTGTAGAAGCTGATGATGTTCCTCTATCTGCAGTAACTGTAATCGTGTAATCAGTATTTGCGCTAAAGCCGGCACTTGGAATGTCTGAAGTGATAGTTATCGTTTGATCTGAAACAGCTGGCCCGGAATGACATGTGGCCGAGGCGCAAGTATTTCCGTTGCTTCCAGGAGAACCGTTTGCATTAGGAGGTGCCTGACTCGAAAATGTGTAAGCTGTGTAAGTAGCAAAAACAACTGAAGCTGCAACAATACTGTTTCGTAATAGTAAAGAGTTTTTCATATGCGTTTTAAAATTAGATTCAAAGTGTGACAAATAAATAAATTCATCCTTACACTTGAAATAAGATGATTCGCACAACACAGGTATAAAATCTTTTCATTTTTCGGTCAGAATCCACAGACTGTTCCTGCAATTCGTATAAATTTGGCGGCCTGAAAAACTATTAACAATGGCTCAAGATTTATTTCAATCGCCAGATTATTACGGACTGGACGATTTATTAAGCGAAGAACACAAACTAGTAAGGGAAGCAACACGCGAATGGGTGAAGAGAGATGTGTCTCCGGTAATTGAGGACTATGCTCAGAAAGCCGAGTTTCCAAAGGAAATGGTTAAAGGATTAGCTGAGATTGGAGCTTTTGGACCTTACATACCTACTGAGTATGGAGGTGCTGGATTAGATCAGATCTCTTATGGATTAATGATGCAAGAAATAGAAAGAGGTGATTCTGGAATTCGCTCTACTTGTTCTGTTCAGTCTTCATTGGTTATGTATCCTATTTACGCTTATGGTAATGAAGAGCAACGTAATAAATATTTACCCAAACTTGCTTCTGGAGAATTCTTAGGTTCTTTTGGGTTGACAGAACCTGATTTTGGTTCGAACCCTGGAGGTATGGTTACCAACTTTAAAGATATGGGTGACCATTATCTTTTGAATGGCGCAAAAATGTGGATTAGTAACGCGCCTTTTTGCGATGTAGCCGTAGTATGGGCTAAGAACGAAGAAGGTAGAATTCACGGTCTAATTGTAGAGCGTGGAATGGAAGGGTTTACTACTCCTGAAACTCATGGAAAGTGGAGCTTAAGAGCGAGTGCAACAGGTGAGCTTGTTTTTGATAATGTAAAAGTGCCTAAAGAAAACTTGTTACCTAACAAGAGTGGCTTGGGTGCCCCATTGGGCTGTTTAGATTCAGCCCGTTTTGGTATTGCCTGGGGCGCCTTAGGTGCAGCGATGGACTGCTACGATACTGCGTTAAGATATTCTAAAGAGCGTGTTCAGTTTGGAAAACCAATTGGAGGATTCCAACTTCAGCAAAAGAAATTGGCTGAGATGATTACAGAAATCACTAAAGCACAATTGTTGACTTGGAGATTAGGTGTATTGAAAAATGAAGGCAACGCGACTAGCGCACAAATCTCAATGGCCAAGCGTAATAATGTAGATATGGCTTTGAAGATTTGTAGAGAAGCAAGACAAATGTTGGGCGGTATGGGTATTACAGGTGAGTACCCAATTATGCGTCACATGATGAACCTAGAATCTGTTGTTACTTATGAAGGTACACATGACATTCACTTGTTGATAACAGGTTTAGATATTACAGGTTTCAACGCTTTTAAATAGAATTCTATTATAGAATTAAAAAGGCCACTTATTGTGGCCTTTTTTTATGGTTCTAAATAAAAGTTGAGCAAAAGTTTAGAGAGGGAATCTTGTATGATTCTATATTCTCCTCGGTCAATTAAATTCTCTTGTTCTGAAAAATCGTCAAGCAGATTGTAAAGTTGATAACGCTCTTCATAATGAGGGAACTGTTCGCTGTTTTCATATCTAAAACGCGTGTCGTTTGTATCAAAAGGTCTTTCAATGTATTTATAATCTTCGGTTACAACTCCTCTAAATCTGCTGCATTCTAAAAACAAATGAGTGCGTTCCGGAGATTCACCTTTAGTAAGAAGAGGAGTCAAATCGAGCCCGCGGTCACTTGTAGTAGACGTACCTCCTCCAAACGATGCAAATGTTGGGGCAAAATCTAGAAATGTTCCTAGTTCATTTCTTGTTTGAGCTTCAATTTGAGATGGATACCAAAAGAAAGTAGGAACTCTTGCAGATTCATAAACCGTCATTTTTCCCCGAGATTGATGATCTGAAGTAAAAACAATCAGTGTATTTTCTTGCAGGTTATATTCTTCAAGCTTGTCCATCAAGTTTGCCATAGATCCGTCTAGCCATGTGGCCATAGCCGCATAATCATTGTTGCCTCCATTTTCATCTTTCGCAGTCTCAATGTTATTTGGCACCTCTGGGTTTTTAACTAAAGCTCCTGCAGAAGTATATCTTGTATTTATATCCTTTAATTTTCTATAGGGACCATGTGGAATTGGCAAGGAAATGTACATGAAGAACGGCTCAGCGTAATTGCTATCCACAAATTGTCTCACTCCTTCATCAATCCAATCTACATTGTGCATTTGTTGGTTTTCCGACATCAATCGATCTGCCACATCAAACCCAATAGAATCTTGTAAATAGTTTACGAACTTGCTATAATTCTGTTTTTCTTTTTCATAACCCTGTCTTACCCCAGGTTCTTCGTTGCCGGGTAAATAAATGTTTTGGTTGTTCTGGCCATTGTGGTACTTACCGAAATATCCGGTTTGGTAACCTAAGGCATTCATGCGTTTTGCAATGTTGTCTTCGCTTGGGCTGATGTACGTTCTAAACTCAATCTTGCTATACTGATGCGCAGTGTCCGTATTGTATACATATTGATGAGCATATCTTCCCGTAAGGGTCGTAAACCGCGAAGGAGTGCATACTGGAGAGGGGGTATAAAAACGATTGAAGACTGCTGCTTCGCTGGCCAATTTATCTAAGGTTGGCATCTTGAACTTTCTATTGTCGTAATGTGCATTATTCGATCTGCCATGCAATTGGTCATAGGTGTTGCATGGAAATTGCTCATTATCGTAAAAGTTGACTTCATCAAAATCGAGGTCGTCTACAATTACAAATACAATATTGAGATGTTTAGGTTTTGGGTAGGAAGAATTTCGCTCTTCTTTTTTTTGACTGCATGAAATATTAGCAATCAACAGAAGTACTAGAAAAACTGGATGTATTCTCACTTAAAGTGTATTAATGTTTTTAAGAACCAGATAGTAAATCTGAATTCCATTCTTGAAATTTTCTACGGCTATTTTTTCGTTAATCCCATGTAAGAGTTTTAGCTCTTCAGAGCGGTAAACAAAAGGCGCGAACTTATAGATTCTATCGCAAACATTATCAAAATGACGACTGTCTGTTGCTCCCAACATTAAAAATGGAGCGGCATGTGCTTTGGGGTAAACCGTTTTTACCGCACTACCAATGGTGTTGAAATAGGGATTGTTGTATTCTGAGCTTTTGCTTGGGTTTACCTGTGTCTCTTGTTTGCTAATCGTAATAGAAGAATCTGCAATGATAGAAGCAATTCTAGATTGGGTTGATTCAACCGTTTCTCCAGGTAGAATTCTGCAATTCACAATGGCCTGAGCTTTTGCTGGAACCACATTGTCTTTTACTCCTGCTTTTACAACAGTAGGGGTCATAGTGGTTTGGATCATTGCCCTTCCACTTCCTGTTGCTGCATAACTATTAAATATCAATGGTTTAAATAGCCACGGATTAGAAAAAGCTAACTTATTCATGAAAGGACTCTCAGGTCCGATGTATTCTATAAATCCTTCTATTGGAGCAGAAATGGTATAAGGAAAAGGGTTTTGGTCGAGCCTTACCAAGGCATTATTCAAAGACCCAATAGCGGTTTGAATGGGAGGAATTGAGGAATG
>JAOARK010000019.1 GCA_025210575.1 Schleiferiaceae bacterium | reverse complement strand
CTTTATCTCTACCTTAAGGTTTTCACTCTTGTGGAGACCTTTTAACAGCCTTTCCTCAGGATCGAATGAAATGGTGAGGGCATCCAACATTTTTCTAGAGTTACTGTCTGTTGGAATAATGTAATCTGCCCCACTTAAACTTTCGTCCACATATTTTTTGCTTTCCCAATTTTGAGATTTTATTCGTGTAAAGTATTCCTCTTGTAAATTGTGCGTAACACGCTTAATGTGTTGCTGATTGTAAATGGGTTTGAAAAAAACTAAAACTGGAAATACGCTTAATAATACTACCCAGCTAAATGCATGGAAGTAAAACGGTCTGTAAGACGAAGCCTCTTTACGTTTGCTAAAACTCTGTCGTTTACTTTTCCATTTCCACTTTCTATAGAAAACAAAGACTAACATTGCCATGGGCACCAACACTTGCCAAGTGGCAATGGTTTTCGTAGCTAAATGAATTAAAATCCAAGTCATGGAAGCTGCGAACAACACAAGCTCAAAAAGTGAAAACGGTATTTTTTTTATGGGATAATCGGGTTGAAGTGTATGCTTATTTTCCCGTGACAATTCGCTGTAGTTCAACAGCATTAAAACAGATATTGTAGCAAAGAATAACACTACACTATCCATAATGTTCAAGTAAAATGTTTTGTAAAGACTAAAAAAGAAAAGACCAACTAGAACGTTTGCAGCTCCCAACAAAAAGTAAATTTCTCGATGCGTACCTGATGGATTGATAAAATAGTAGGTTACCGCTTTGTGACCTTGATTTGAAGATAAAAAGCGCTGAAGTTTTAAAATCAGATGAAAGAACAGCAAGTAACCCAACAAGCAAAGGGTAAATAAAAATGTAGTGGCCATGCTTGTAGATATGGTCAATCTACTTTTCTTAATGTCATACAGAGTTAGTAAATAATAAGATGTCTTATTTATGGGTGACAAGTGTCCACTGTAATCGACCAACGAAACATTTAGATCTAACAATGTTGATGAGCCATTTTGTAAAAAAGCTGATAAATTCTTGTTGTTATTCGATTCATCCAGAATATTCTCATTGTGAATCTTAGACTGGTCGCTGTGGTAATGAATATTTCCCTTCCGGTCTATTACGGCAAATTGATAATTGGGCTCTAAGTAGACATTATTGACAGACTGTAAAGGATAAACTAAGGCATAAATTTTATCCCCTTTTTTAATAGAAATTACAGATTCGTATTCTCCAGTTGCCAAACTAAAAACAGATTCCACATAGGTGGGAAAGCGGTCACCCTCTTTCACATCTGTTGGAGGCGCCCAAGCCTTAAAGGCCTGTTCCTGATCCGCATGGATTTGAACATACATTCTATGAGACAAATCAGGTCTGGATTCAGAATCTTCAACTTCTCCATTTTTGAAAATCTTCAAATAGGAATTCAATTTCCCATCAGAATCGAAAGCCAGAATACTAAAGTGATCTTTTTGTGTATTGAAAATTGAATTCGCCAATGACAGATTGCTGACCTTGCTTCCATCAATGAGTTGATCTTTTGCATATGCCGATAAGATGGAATATGCCACTATGCGGTCTTTCTCAAAATCATCAATAAGTGCCTGGCTATATGCCTCTAATTTTTTATCGACCAGATCTTTTTCTTCTAGAATAAAGGTGTCTATACTTAAAGCAAATAAAACAAGTGCCGAAAGACCGAAGATCAATGAAACACCAGACCACATTACATCGCTGCTTTTCAATCGGTCCTTTTTACTCAGTAAAAAAGGTTTGGCAATCGGTAAAATTTGAATCAGGAATACTAAAAACACAAAGGTTATGATGACCACCCAAATAGAAACCTGCCGAACTTGACTTTGATAGTGTTTTTGACTGATCAATCCTGTTAAGTGATAAGGTTGTTCATCAATCATAACCAAAGTGGTATAGCAGAAATAATCCGTGTTCGAAATTTCTTGCTCTGAGAGAGCAACACCTGATATAGTCTTCTTGGAATCTACGGGCAAAGGTTCTTTTATCTTACCCGATGCGTCATATTTTGTCTTGCCTATTTGATTCCCTTGAGCATATTTGAAGGAATGAATATTGTTTAGGCTCGAATCCAAAACTTCACCTGATTCTATCTCCGAAAGGAGTATGTCATCAAAGAAGGTGTAGTGCTTTATTTCATCTAAAAAATCCTGTGGGCTAATGCCAAAGTAAACACCTTCAATCTCACTCGACACCAAAAAGTTTTCTTGCTCTTCAGTAGAGACTTTAACTCTTTTATCAGGGTTGGCAGCACTTAGTCTTTTTGATGTGTAAATACACGAGCTTATACTTTGGTTTGCGCTGTCTTCTTTACTCAGTTTTCCTGCTGCAGCATTGGCATAAATGTATTCCCACCTAAATGCACTAAAAGATTTTTTATAGTGAGCCTCTTTCTTAGCAATATTTTGAACCATTCGATTCATTACGCGAATGCCTCGTTGCTCAAGTTCACTTTCTTTGTTGGGGATGTAAGCAAAAATGTAGTACACCACCAACATGATCACGGCAAAAACAATTCCAAAGAATACAGGGCTTCTTTTTTTGTCTACAGCATTGGACATATTAACAGATCTGGTTAGTCTTTGCGGTTAGCTTCAACGGGAGTTGAATGTAAGAAAATTACGTCTTGTCTACAAAGTACATCTCTATCTCACCTTTGTTCTTGGCTTCTTTATAGCCTCTATACGTACAATTGAACTCGTTTTTAATTCTCTCATATGTACTCTTAGAAGCATTGATCTTACCGGGTTCAGAATTTTGTTCCATACGTGCTGCCGTATTTACCGCATCTCCCCAAATATCATATTGAAATTTAGTGGATCCTACTACTCCTGCAACAACAGCTCCGGTATTAATGCCCACGCGCACCTGAAAAGCAGGGCGATTACTTTGTTCACGAACCTCGCGCAATTCCTCAATTTTATCAAGCACATCAAAAGCAGCACGCGTTACATTCAGCGCAGAATCATCGTCTCCTGAATGAAGACCGCCTGCGGCCATATATGCATCTCCAATGGTTTTGATTTTTTCAAGATCATGTCTTTTCATGATCTCATCAAATTCTCTGAAGTATGTATCTATTTCCTTCACTAATTCCTCAGGAGATAGCTTTTCGGCAATCTTTGTAAAGCTTACAATGTCGCAAAAGAAAACAGTGACATTGTCAAATTTCTTAGCCGATGTAGTTCCCTTTTCTTTCAACTCCTCTGCTGTTTCCTGAGGCAGAATATTGAGCAATAAATTTTCAGAACGCTCCTTTTCCTTTCTCGTCAAACGGTATTGTCTATAAACAATTGAACTCACCACAATAAAAACAAAAAGGCTAGCGATCAATGCCATATAGTTGTAGAAGGTCTGAGTTCTTTTGCGTTCCTCCTCAAACTGTCTAATCTTTTCCTTTTGTTCATATTCCGTTTTTTGGTCAAGTACAGCGAGATCTGTGCTCTGAGATCTTAAAATCTTATCGATCATTATAGAATCATGAAGCTTTGTATAAGCCAACGCTTGCTTATAGTTCTCATCCACCTCATCCATATCTGCAAGCATCTTGAGGTTATAAGCCATGAAGTCAGAGTAGTTCGCTTTTTTTGAATCCTCTAATGCTTCTTGTGCCATTGCATAGGCTTCCGCATTTCTTCCATTCCGCTGCAGGTATTGCGCATATCTTCTTTTAACATGAGAAATTCTATAAAGGTCTTCGGTAGACTCCAATGTCTGGATCACTTTTCTCCATTGATAATCCGCAGAGTCCAAATTTTGTTCGTATTCAAATAAATAAGCCTTGATTCGCTCATAAGCCAAGGGTCTCATCTTTTTTAACATTTTAAACTCATTGGGATACTCTACCACGTAAAGCTCGTAAATGCGTTTAAAGTCATTGTTCATCATTAGCTGGGAGCGAATAATGGACCAAAAGTTATCATACTCTTGCAAGTAACCATTGGCCTTACTGTATTTCATTAAAGCTATAGCCGAGTCTTGATACGCATAAAAATCAGAAGTAAAAATATTGAGCTCTAAAAGCTGATATTGAGTATTTAGCCATTCTATTGAATCTACTTCTTCCATCTGACCATATACCTCCAACTGTCTTTCAATGTACTTTCTGGATTCTGTGAAGTTGTCATTGTAGAAATATGCCCTTTGTATGTAGCTATAGATTTGTGTTCTTAAATCCAGCAAGCCTTTTTCTGGAAGCAAGTTTTGAGCCTCAAAGAAATAGCGCATCGCTTCCACAATCTTTCTATTTTTTTCCAGACTGCTTCCCACCATCATCAGGCCCAAAATCTGTTTACGAACATCGTTTTCTGATTTGGCAATTTCTACCGATTTAAGCGCATACTCTTGCGCTTTAGTAAATTCCCAGTCGATAAAATATGCGGTACTTGCGAAATAATTAAGATGCCAAATAGGAACAGGTTCCAAATTTTTTACGGATTCTATGTAGCCGTCCACTGTAGAACGATCTGAAACCCTCGCCCCAAACTTGAAATACATCTCGTAAGCAGCTAAAATCAAGTCGTTATCTCTATGCGAATTAGCAATATCCAAACATAAAACCGTGACAGAATCTCCTTTTTGCGTGTCTCCCATCCCTTTGTAATAGTACTTCATCAAATGAATAAGAGATTCTACTTGGGCTTCAGGTTTTCCTTGGCTCTCATTATACTTCTTCCATAATAATTTTTCTCTAGGCCAAGTCTGAGCAGAGGCCATTTGAAAAGATAAAATGCACACTGTAAAAAGTAGATAGAGGTACTTAATATGAGGCATCAGGCAGTTATACAATTGGTTATTAGCACTTTATGTTAAAATGTAAACTAGGGGTCTGAAAATTTAAGCGTAATTTAGTCAAACTAACGCAATCCAAACTAAACTAAGTGCTTTTAAGTATTACTACTCTCAATTCTCTTAACCATTTTCCAGAGGGCCATTTAGGTCAAAGGAAAAACTGGTTCATTACTAACAACCAAAACGCATTATTATGAAAACAAGTAACGTTGCCATTGGGTTTGGCGGTGCCATTGTAGGTATTATTATTTCCGTTATTACATTCGGAAGTCATGGAATTAACTGGGGAACCGAAATAGGAAGAACAATCAGCAAGGATTCTGCGAGTACCCTTTACGACAATTATTGGAGTTATGAAGGCAAGAAAACGAAAGATGATGTTTCCAAAATTCCTTCATGCATGTCTGGCTTAAGCGAGGCTTGTGTCGATGAAATAGATACTTACTATAAAAAGAAATACCGCTTAACCAATGTTGTGCTTACTCAAAAACTCTTAAAAAAAGTAAATAAGGCTAACCGTAAGTTGAAAAAACCTGAATACCTGAAACTCTACATCGGAGATTTAAAACCAAAAACAAGCGCTTTCGGTTTCATAGCTGTTGGTTATGGTCCTGCCGACAAAATTCATGCTGGTCCAGTTCCTCCTGATGGAAGTACAAAAAACCGATATACAACCAAAATGTACTACATCGAAGATGAGTCAAGCAGCCCCACTTGCCCTTATCACTGTGATGAGGAGTGGCCTTTTGAACCACCACATTAATTAGTAACTCTAACCTTAATTTTTAATATATGAAAAATGCAATCTTAATTGCCATTGGAATTATTCTTGGCTTAGTTACATACCATTTGTTCTTTAGCGAAAAGGAAACAAACAAAGAAGAGTACACTTTAGATAAAGAATTCACTTATTCAAGTCTTCAAAAAATTCCGCTAAGTGATGCAAAATCTATTTACAAACGCTACATAAACAAAAAAGTAAAAAAAAGTAAGTATAGTAAAGGAAGAGGCAATGGAAATATGAATAACAAAGATAAAGATCGATACTTTGATTTATCAGCCAGTGCCTTGAATGACATTGATAGCATTCGTAAACTCATGAATCCCGCTCAGCCAGATTCAGTTGGCATGCGCTTGTTTATTGGAATTCAAAACAATGGGTCAGAATCTGACTATATATTGATGGCTGCAAACCTAGATTCTGTTATTTCAACTCTAACGAGCAAGTATTACTATACTATCAAATTAGATGCGAATAAGTCACCAACTTGTCCTATTGAATGCGACAACCGAGATTATGAAGATCCATTTTAAGTCAATAAAAAAAGCCACTCGTTTGAGTGGCTTTTTTTGTTTTATAAAATCAACATGGCATCACCATAGCACAAGAAGCGGTACTTCTCTTTCATGGCCACCTTGTAGGCTTTCATTAATTTGTCATGTCCAGCAAATGCTGAAGTCATCATCAACAATGTAGATTGTGGTGGGTGGAAATTGGTCACCATCGCATCAGCAATTGAAAACTCATAAGGAGGGAAAATAAATTTGTTTGTCCATCCATCATAAGGCTTCAACATTCCTTCTGTTGTAATCGTACTCTCCATGGCACGCAAAGTAGCG
>JAOARK010000209.1 GCA_025210575.1 Schleiferiaceae bacterium | reverse complement strand
CATGTCTGCCGTGCCACATTATTTGCCTACAAGTAGAAATGGCCAAAAACTCGGAGATATAAAAATGGTAGATGGATTGGTAAAAGATGGCCTTACCGATGTATTTAACCAAGTTCATATGGGAAGCTGTGCAGAAATATGTGCAGAAGACATGAACTTTACAAGAGAGCAACAAGATGCTTTTGCTTTAGAATCTTACCGTAGAAGCACTGAGGCTTGGTCTAAAGGAAACTTTGCTGACGAAGTTGTACCAGTTGAAGTTCCACAAAGAAGAGGTGACGCTTTGATCATTAATGAGGATGAAGAATACAAAAACTTAAGAGCTGACAAAGTTCCTCAACTTAAACCTGTGTTTAAAAAAGACGGAACTGTAACGGCTGCGAACGCCTCAACGCTTAATGATGGAGCTTCTGCTTTGGTAATAATGAGTGCCGATAAAGCCAATGAACTTGGCCTAAAACCTTTGGCAAAAATTCTTTCTTATGCTGATGCAGCACAAGAGTCTGAGTGGTTTACTACAGCCCCTGCTAAAGCTGTTCCAAAAGCATTAGCTAAAGCGGGAAAAGACATTTCAGAAATTGATTACTTTGAATTGAATGAAGCCTTTTCTGTTGTTGGTTTAGCCAATATTGAATTATTGAAAATTGATGCCGCTAAAACGAATGTAAATGGAGGAGCCGTTTCATTAGGTCATCCTCTAGGTTCTTCAGGTTCTAGAATAGTTGTTTCTTTAATCAACGTTCTAAAACAAAATGGAGGAAAGTTTGGTGCTGCAGGTATATGTAATGGTGGCGGAGGAGCCTCTGCCATAGTAATAGAAAACATGTAAATTCTAAATCAAGGAGGGCTAAGCCCTCCTTTTTTATTTATGAAAGCTGTTTGTGTTCTTAGTGTTATTCCCGTAAGATCGCTACCTAGCGATGCTTCCGAGATGGTTTCTCAACTTCTTTTGGGTGATTGCCTTTCTATTTTAGAAATCAAGAAACAATGGTCAAAAATAAAATGTGATTTTGATGGTTATGAAGGTTGGGTAGATTCTAAGCAAATCGAAAAGCTCACAGAAAATGAATACAACCAATACACCGATTTTTTCAATGTAAACAGCCAAATCGATGTTGAGTTAGCCAAATCTCAGAAACAAATCTCCGCTTTAAAAGGTTCGCTAATTCCTAAGCAACTCATAAAAAACAGAATTCAACAATCAGTGCAAATAAACTCTGAAGAGGAAGTTATAGAATTTGCAAAGAGCTATATGGGTAGTCCATATTTATGGGGAGGAAAAACTGAATATGGAATTGACTGCTCTGGGTTTACGCAAATTGTATTTAGAATGGCTGGAATCTCAATAAAAAGAGATGCATCTCAACAAGTTACTCAAGGGAATTCTATTGAATTCGAAAATCACAAACCGCTAGACCTGGCCTTTTTTCAAAATGAAAAGGGAAATGTTACCCATGTTGGAATTTGCCTACCTGATAAAAGAATTATCCATGCAGCTGGTGAGGTAAGAATCGACAGTCTAACGGAGAATGGAATCTATAATTCTGAAAGAAAAGAAACCACGCATTCGTTTCATTCCATACGCAGATTTATTTGACCTGGTTCAGTTGATAAATTTCTCTTTCAATTTCAAGTATAATCTCTTTCTGTTCTGCTTTTTTCTCTTCAAGCGATGCTATTTCGGCATTTAAATTTTCTATGGCTAGGTCTGTTTCTTTTATTGCTGCCTCATTATCATAAATACGCTCCTGACTTTTTAAATAATCAGATTCCATATTCTTTTTGTTCTTTTCTAGGTTCTTGACCTCTTTTTTTACCACTTTGTAGTTTTCACTATCCTTACTAGTGGTTGCTAATTCTGTTTTAGATTCTTGTATAGTGCCTAAAAGAACGTCATATTGAGAACGGTTAATTTCTATTTGTTTCTTTGTATTGTCAATCTCCGTCTCAAGCCTAATCCTATTTTTTTCATTCTTTGCTATTGCCTTGAATTTCCCTTTAATGTCAGAATCTATCTGGTCTAGATTCCGTTGTTCATTTTTTAGTTTTTCATTCAGCTTATTTAGATAGGCACCCTTAATAAAACCTTCAAAGTAATTCTCAAAATCTTCTTTATGAGGATCGGAAGAGAAATCCACAAATCCCGTAGAATCTTTAAATGCAAACACCATTTCTAATCCTTGTTCAGTAGTTTTAAGGTTTAATAGTGAAGTATAATGCTGAGTTGAGACCTTGTCATTTTTAAAATTTGGAGTGGTTACCTGAAACTCCGTAAACTCTACCTCCCCTTCCGTAAACTGTGCCATTTCCTTCTTCCATAATTTTTGAAATTCAGATTTATCTAAAAGGAGAACATCATATTGAATTGCGGATACCTCTTCTGTTCCAAATAAGTTGGTTTTAATATGTTTCTTTTGGACGTAATCTTGGGCGAAAGTGGAAGAAACACCTATAGCCATAAGGAATATAAGTAATGGACGTGTCATGAGTCTATTTTTTCTCAATGTAAATAATTTAAAAAGTATAACCAATTGAAGTGATTATTCCCCAATCCAGATTTGAAGCTGTACTACTTACTGGTTTATTATCTGTTGTAAAGTAGACCCTTAATGAAAGTTTGAAATCAGATATTACTTTCCAAGAAATTTCTGTATCAAAATCTTGTCTTACTCTCCCATTTATGGTTAAGCTAGGAAAAAGAAAGTAATGTGCTGATACACTTAACTTTGGTCGGTCAAAACTAAAATGGTTATAGCGGAGAGAAATAAGAGCTTCTATGTTTTGGTTAGTTACATTTTCGTTTGAAGTTTCTTGATTAACTAAAGCACCTGCACCCGCAGTTAATGAATTAACATTTGTAATAAACACATACTTACCATATTGCCCGCTAATTGAAGCTCTGCTCAATATACCCAGTTCAGAATTTTGTTGCCAACTTAAACCAATCAACCAATAAAACTTCTTATTTAAAAGTTGACTAAAACTATAAATGGCATCCTGTTTAGTAGCATCTCGTTCTGTTTCCTTATAGGTAAGGATATTAGAATACGTTAAATTGTTTGTGGACTTTTCATTCTGATGTTTCAAGTTTAGACTACTATTGGTTTGAAGCACGTTAGACGCTCGGGTATAACTAAAGCCTAAAGAAACATTACCATCTATTTTATTCCAAAATCCTGTTTTAATAGGGCTAATGATTACCACGTCATGAACGTAAAGTTCCTCGGTTCCTGCCGGACTAATTATTTTAAGTTTTCCTGGAGTAGACCATCCTATTGATCCAAAGTATTTGAACCCATTTCCAGTAACAACTTCAAAATTATTTATAGAATATAACTGACTGATATTGTCCCATTCTACATAAATGATTCCGATATCGTCTGTGCTGTATTTTAGTTTTCCTTGATTGAGCTCTTTTACCTCTCCCGTTATCCTATCACCATTCTTTAATATTACAATGTCAGTCTTTGCGGCATTTGCGGTTAAAGACAATACAACAGAAATAAGAAGTAAAACTCTTTTCAACATACCTCATTAATGAGCTTCTAGCCAATTATTACCTGTTCCCATATCAACAACTAAGGGCACATCAATATCTACTGCTGTTTCCATATTTTCCCTTACCAATTGTTTCAATTGATCAAGTTCATCTAATCGTGCATCAAAAACCAATTCATCATGAACTTGTAATAGCATCTTTGATTTGAGGCCAACTTCGTTCATAGCGTTGAAAACTTTGATCATTGCAATTTTAATAACATCGGCTGCGCTGCCCTGTATAGGGGCGTTCATAGCGTTTCTTTCAGCATGACCTCTAACTACAGCATTTCCAGAATTAATATCTTTTAAATATCTTTTTCTTCCCTTTATGGTTTGAACATAACCATTCTCTCTTGCAAAGGCCACTTGATTATCTATGTACGACTTAATCCCAGGGTAACTTTCAAAATAAGAGTCAATTAGTTCTTTCGCTTCTTTCCTACTCAAATTCGTCTGATTACTGAGACCAAAAGCACTTACCCCATAAATTATCCCAAAATTTACAGTCTTGGCGTGACTTCGTTGTTCACGAGTTACTTCGTCAATACCAATACCGAAAACTTTAGCTGCAGTTGCAGCATGTATATCTTCTCCAGCTTTAAATGCTTCAATCATAGAAGAATCCTTGCTAATAGATGCTATTAACCTTAATTCAATCTGACTATAATCGGCTGCTAACAGTATGTGATCTTCATCTGTGGGCACGAACATGGCCCTAACTTTCTTACCTCTTTCCGTTCTAATAGGAATGTTCTGCAAGTTTGGATTGTTTGAGCTTAATCTCCCTGTTGCCGCTACCGCCTGATTAAATGAAGTATGTATTTTTCCCGTTCTTGGATTAATCTCCTTAGGTAAAGCGTCAACATATGTCGACTTTAATTTCCCAATTTCTCTAAACGACAATATTTTTTCAATTATCGGATGTTTTCCTTTTAAACCTACAAGAATGTCTTCTGAGGTTGCGTACTGGCCCGATTTGGTTTTTTTAGGTTTATCTGAGAGTTTTAGTTTATCAAAAAGAATCTCTCCAAGTTGTCTTGGCGAAGAAATTAAGAAATCCTGACCTGCCAATTCTTTTATTTCTTTATCAAGAGATAGTACCTCGCTGTGCAACTGTGTAGAGTATTCCTTTAAGGCCTGTTCATCTACTTTTATTCCTGTATGCTCCATTTCGGCCAATACCGGAATCAAAGGAGTTTCAATCTCATCAAATACACTCTTAACTTCTGTTTCGGCAAGCTTGGGCTGAAAATATTGTTTTAGTTGAAACGTAATATCAGCATCTTCGGCAGCATACTCCTTAACCAAATCAACATCTACATCTCTCATATTTTTTTGGTGCTTTCCTTTTTTTCCTATGAGATTTTCAATAGACATTGGCTGGTACGACAAATAGGTTTCTGCTAGCACATCCATATTATGACGCATATCGGGCTGTATTAGATAATGTGCCAACATTGTATCAAACAACTCCCCTTTTACATCAACATTATATTTTTTGAGCACTTCAATGTCATACTTTATATTCTGACCAATTTTTTCAATTGTTGCATTCTCAAAAAATGGTTTGAATAACTCTACTCGCTTTTTGGCCAATTCATAATCCTCTGGAACAGTTACGTAATAAGCTTTTCCTTTAGCATATGAAAAAGCAATTCCCACCAACTCTGCGCTCACAGCGTTAATAGAAGTCGTTTCAGTGTCAAAACAAACACTTTCTTGTTGTTCTAATTTTTTAATAAATAATTTAAGGTCCTGATCTGTTTCAATGAGTTGATAAAAGTGATCCGTGTTCTCTAGATTTTTAAACCCCGATAAGTTTTCGGTATTGGACTGATTTGCCGGTGTAGAAAAAAGATCTATTTGTTCGCCTTCTAATGATCCACCAGATTTAGGACCAGTGGGACTCTCCTTGTTCTCATCAACATTGGTAAGAACTCTAGACATTAAACTTCTAAATTCTAATTCAGTGAAAAGCTCTTTTACTTTTTCCTCATTGATGTCCTTCACGCTTAGTTCTTCACTATCAAAGGTAATTGGAGCAT
>JAOARK010000208.1 GCA_025210575.1 Schleiferiaceae bacterium | reverse complement strand
ATCGAATTTTTGTCGCTCAAAACGTAAATTTCGATTATTCATTCATTAAAAATGAATTTGAAAGAATTGGAATTGGATTTAAAGCAAAGCGTCTTTGTACATCAAGATACGCCAGATCAAGAATAAATGGATTAAGAAGATCAAGCCTAAGAGTGCTAGCAGAACACTTTAATGTGGTGAATGAAAATCCACATCGAGCTTTAAGTGATGCCCTTACTGCAGCAAAGATTTTACAGTCTTTAATGGCTATTGATGAAAATTTGGAGATTGCAAAAAAGTTGATTAATCGTCAAGAGACGAAGGTTACTTTACCCAATCATACACATCCGGATGACTATAAACAATTACCGTCTAAACCCGGTGTTTATCTGTTTTATGGCGAAGCAGGAAAACCGATTTACATTGGAAAAGCAAAAAACATTAAATCAAGGGTGAGTTCTCATTTTAATGGCGATTTGAGTAGCAAAAGAACACAAGCCTTTATGCGGGAGATTTATTCAATTGACTTTATAGAAACAGGATCTGAATTATTAGCCTATTTAGTTGAAGATTCACTCATTCGCAAAAATTGGCCAAAACATAATAGCGCTCAGAAAGCTAGAGTAAAGAAGTTTGGAGTGATTAGTTATTTGGATCAAAACCGAAACTACAGATTAGCGGTAAACCCCATTCGCCAAAACGA
The DNA here is from genome assembly GCA_025210575.1 of Schleiferiaceae bacterium. Taxonomy (GTDB): domain Bacteria; phylum Bacteroidota; class Bacteroidia; order Flavobacteriales; family Schleiferiaceae; genus JAOARK01. The sequence goes on along the minus strand of JAOARK010000208.1, from coordinate 4,935 downwards.
AACAGCCATTAAAGTATTCTATTATTACAGCGCTGCCATGCAGTGGCTCCATGAAATAACGGTAGATTATCAACTCAACCCAAATTATGTTGGATTGTTATCTCTTGCTGCATCAATAGAGGTAGGTGACAAAGACCACAATGAGAGGGTTTTAAAACTGACTCAAGACTTTGAACGTTCATCAAATGCTGTTCTATTAAAACTTCGAGGTCGATCAAACAAAGAAGATGCTTGGTTACTTGTAGAAAATAATTCCGCTGCTGCTTATTGTTTTTCAGAAAAAGGAGTTGTTCCCGAAAAGGAAGAAATGACACTATTAATGGCAAGCGCTACGAGTGAAAAAATATTAGAGAATTACATTCTAAAGAACCCCGTGAATATTTACAATTTTGAAAACGAAAAGATCAATAGCTTATGAAGATAAAGATTTTAGCTTGTTTTATACTTGTCACATCCATCTTGGTGGCACAAGAGCAGTCATGCTGTAGCCCTACAGTAGCGTTTGCAAAACTTTCTGAAGATGAGAATTTTAAAAGCAAGCATGAGTTAAAAGAATTTTCAGCAGAAGAGAGGTTAGGTGTTTACAAAGAGATTCCTATTGAGGGCCAAAATCCAGCTAGGGTTTATATTGTCAACTCGAAAAATGAATCTAACGATTATCTATTTGTCTTTCACGAATGGTGGGGGCTTAACCCACATATAGAAGGAGAAGCCGACAAGTGGTTTCAAAAATTAGAAGATGTAAATGTTATCGCGATAGATCTTTATGATGGAGAAATGGCAACTACACGAGAACAGGCTTCGGCATTAATGCAAGGAGTGGAAAAGGAGAGAGCGTTTTCTATTATTAAAGCGGTACAAGAGTTTAGTGGAGAAGATTCAAAAATTGCCACTATAGGTTGGTGCTTTGGAGGAGGATGGAGTCTTCAATCTGCGATAGCAGAAAATGAAAACGTACAAGGATGTGTTATCTTTTATGGCATGCCTGAAAAAGATGTAGAGCGCTTAAAGCAATTGAATTGTTCTGTATTGGGAATTTTTGCCACCGAGGACAATTGGATCAACAAAAAAGTCGTTGGTGACTATGAGAAGGCAATGAAAGAAGCGGATAAAAATTTCGAAAATCACTGGTTTAAAGCAGAACATGCATTCGCAAACCCTTCAAGCAATCGGTTTAATAAAAAAGAGGCTCAGAAGGCAAATGAACTAGCATTTGATTATTTACAAAGTGTTTTCAAATGATTCTTTCAGGATGTGAGTAAATATTGAACTGATCTTCTTTTAAAAATCCGATTAGAGTAATATTAAAAGATTCAGCAAGCTCCACAGCCAAATTAGAAGGAGCTCCAATAGCACAAACTATAGAAACTCCGGCCATTGCCGCTTTTTGCAACAACTCAAAACTAGCTCTACCGCTAAGTAAGGCAATTGTTGTTTGTAGAGGCAAAGTCCTATTAAGCAAGCTGAAACCAACGATTTTATCAAAAGCATTGTGCCTTCCTACATCTTCCCTTAGAGTTTTGATTTGTCCATGAGTATCAAAGATTGCTGTTGCATGAATTCCTCCGGTAAGGCTAAAATTCAATTGCTTCTCATGTAGTTTACCAAATAAATTATAAATGACCTCTGTCTTCACCGTGATCTGAGATGAAACTCTATTAACACAAACAGCATCTACCGAATCTATACTAGCTTTCCCACAAACTCCACAACTAGAGGTTGTATAAAAGTTTCGCTCTAGATTCTGAAAGTTCAGCTTAACATCTGGAGATAATTCTACTCTTAGAACATTGTCCTCAATTTCTCCAGATTCTTTATTGATACATGGCTTTATACTCAGTACATCTTGTTTAGATTGTATGACATTCTCAGAATACAAAAAGCCCAAAGCCAATTCTTCATCATTGCCCGGAGTTCTCATGGTAACCGCAATAGCTTTCTGCTCGCGATTGTTTTCTGGGCCGTAACCAACTCTAATCTCTAAGGGTTCTTCAACGGCAAGCACATCGCCAACTTCCCGTTTTGTCTTTCCTTTAATCTTTGTGATGTCCTTATGTACTACACTTTGTTTCATATAAAAAATCCCCCGGTAATGTGGGGGATTAAAATTAGATTATTCTTGAATTTTCTTCGGAGGACTTTTCTTTTCATTTCCACTGCCTTTTTTTACAATGTCAATGGTCAATTCTTTGTCGTTCTTCTTGTAACTCAATTTAATCGTGTCGCCTTCTTCAACATTACTGTTGATAATCTCTTCCGCTAGTGGGTCTTCAATATACTTTTGAATAGCTCTAGCCAAAGGACGCGCTCCAAATTTTTGATCGAATCCTTTATCAGCAACAAAATCCTTAGCTGTTTTCGTTAAATTCAAAGTGTACCCAAGATCTTTTATGCGACCTAGAAGTTTTTCTAATTCTATGTCAATAATCTCGAAGATGTTCTCTTTGCTCAGAGAATTGAAAAGAATTACATCATCAATTCTGTTCAAGAATTCTGGAGCGAATGATTTTTTAAGTGCATTTTCAATAATACTCTTGGTATGCTCATCTGCACCATCCACTTTGGCTTGAGTACTAAAACCAACACCAGCACCGAAATCTTTAACCTGACGTGAACCGATGTTCGATGTCATAATTATGATGGCGTTCTTGAAATCAATTTTTCTTCCCAAACTATCTGTCATCTGACCATCGTCAAGTGCTTGCAACAGCAAGTTAAAAACGTCTGGATGTGCTTTTTCTATCTCATCAAGCAGAATTACAGAGTAGGGTTTTCTTCTTACTTTTTCTGTAAGCTGACCACCTTCTTCATAACCAACATATCCTGGAGGCGCTCCTACCAATCTTGAAACTGCAAATTTCTCCATGTATTCACTCATGTCAATTCTTATCAAAGAATCTTCGGAGTCGAATAAAGTTCTTGAAAGTTCTTTCGCTAACTGTGTTTTGCCAACTCCAGTAGGGCCTAAGAAGATGAATGAACCAATTGGTTTATTCGGATCTTTTAAACCAGCTCTATTTCTTTGAATAGCACGAACTACTTTCTTCACAGCGTCATCTTGGCCAATAACCCTAGACTTTAAGTCATCGTTCATTTTGCTTAATCGCAAGCTTTCTTGTTGCGCTACACGTTGAACTGGAATTCCCGTCATCATCGCAACAACTTCAGCAACATTTTCTTCCGTTACAATCTCACGATTTTCTTTAACGCTCTCTTCCCAAGACTTTTGAGCATTTGCCAATTCTGACTCCAAACGCTTTTCATCATCACGAAGGCGAGCTGCTTCTTCGTATCGTTGTTTTTTAACAACGGTTATTTTTTCCTCTTTTATTTCTTCCAGAGACTTTTCAAGCTTCAGTACATTGTCAGGCACATTGATGCTTGTGATGTGCACTCTTGACCCTGATTCATCTAAGGCGTCAATCGCCTTGTCTGGCAAGTGTCTGTCTGAGATATAGCGTTGCGTTAATGCTACACATGCCTCTAACGCATCATCAGTAAAAATTACGTTGTGATGATCTTCATAACGCCCTTTGATGTTGTTTAAGATCTCTACCGTTTCTTCAGGTGAAGTAGGTTCAACCATCACCTTTTGGAATCTTCTTTCTAAAGCACCATCCTTCTCAATGTATTGACGGTATTCATCTAATGTGGTAGCACCAATACATTGAATTTCGCCTCTCGCTAAGGCCGGTTTGAACATATTACTTGCATCTAAAGAGCCTGTTGCTCCTCCAGCACCAACAATAGTATGCAGCTCATCAATGAACAGGATGATGTCATCATTCTTTTCTAATTCATTCATCAAGGCTTTCATGCGTTCTTCAAACTGACCACGGTATTTTGTACCAGCAACCAATGAAGCTAAATCGAGTGTGACAACACGCTTATTGAATAATACTCTAGAAACTTTCTTTTTAATGATGCGCAAGGCAAGACCTTCTGCAATCGCAGATTTACCTACTCCAGGCTCACCAATTAACAGAGGGTTATTCTTTTTTCTACGACTTAGAATCTGAGAAACACGCTCTATTTCTTTTTCACGTCCTACTACAGGGTCTAGCTTTGATTCCTCTGCTAATCGAGTAAGATCTCTACCAAAGTTGTCTAAAACAGGAGTTTTAGATTTAGTTTCAGATTTAGATCTTGATGATCCGCCAGATCCAGAACCACCTGAATATCCACCTCCCGATTTTCCTTCAAACTCTTCGTCATCATCACTAAAAGGTAGCTCAGATCTTTTTTCTTCTTTTTCTAGGTAATGGGCTTGAAACTCTGATTTTACAATATCGTAGTTCAAACCTAATTTTTCTAATAATCTAGTCACAGGGTCATCTTGGTTTCTTAGTATACACATCAATAGGTGAGGAGTTCGTATTGTCTTACTGTGATACAACTTCGCTTCTAGAAATGTGGTTTTTAATGCTTTTTCTGCCTGACGTGTCAATGGCAAGTTCTTCTTAGGTGAAATAGATTTAACAGGGCCAGAAGAGGCGATTCCTTCGATCTTTTCTCGAGTGATCTTGAGATCAAGATTAAGGTCGTCCATGATTTTAATGGCGCTACCTTCTCCTTCACGGATCATTCCTAACAACAAATGTTCTGTACCTATATATTCATTACCTAATCTAAATGCTTCTTCCTTGCTAAATGAGATAACGTCTTTTACTCTTTGTGAAAAATTCTCGTCCATAATCTATGTATCTCTTAATAATGACTACAATTAAAACGAAATCTGTGCCATTATGGTTTCAACCAAAGTTATCCAGAAGGTGGAGAAAACAAAATTTTTTTTCTCCCGTATTTATTAACACGAATTTGTGCATAAAACCGTTTGTTTACACGGCTTCAAACTAAGGTGCACCAAGGGCTTTGTTTATATTTGAGCCTTATTGAATTTTGACGAAAATCTAATTATAAACTGACAATATGGCT
>JAOARK010000207.1 GCA_025210575.1 Schleiferiaceae bacterium | reverse complement strand
TGGTTAAACCAACAGCAACAAACACTTGCCAAAAACCTTTACCTAAAACCAAAGTCAAGGCAATGACCATCAATAAAGTTGGGATGGACCAGATGACATTGATGACCCACATAATAGCGACATCAACCTTGCCTTTATAGAAACCTGCAAGTGTTCCCAGAGGAATCCCTATTAGGAGTGAAATAAAAACTGAAATCAATCCTACAGCTAAAGAAATTCGGGTACCCAAAATGAGTCTGCTCAATAAATCTCTACCATATCGATCGGTACCCAACCAAAAGGTTTTATGTTTTATATAATCTTCTGTTTTGAAAAGAGCCGGACCCAAATGTTTTAGAAACACCCTTTTTTCAAGCCCCTCTACACCTTCACCAACATAGGGTGTATATACAAGTTGATCGTTTTCAATTCGATATTCTGAAATTGGTATTTCTTCAAACTGTGGATCTATTCCAAAATAAGACCATTGACTTTCATAATCGGTCAAGGCCAGAGGAATGTAAAGAATATCTATGCTAAAACCTGGCTTCTTAGCCGCCAAAGGCAAATGCATTGCATTCGCATCTTTTGTTTTGTCTGGAGTAATAGCATAGCCTAACGCAGCTATTAAACAAGCAAGGCCAACAATAAAAAGACCCGATTTCGCTATCGGGTCTTTCCACAATTTATAGAATATACTTTCCTTATTTATCTTCATTCGGTTCGGCCAAAGCGATCTCGCTTTCAAGGTCGTAAATAATTTTCACGGTTTCTACGAGGTAAACATCCTTACTCAAACTTTTGTGCCAGCGCTCATATTGTTCCACTTTGGCAGTATCAGTCTCAAACCAATCTGGTTTTGCTGCCAAGAAGTTCACCGAAATGGAATCCTTATTCTCTTTGTTATCTAAATCAAAAGCTTCCAGTTCTTCCTGATATTTCTCCTGCTTTTCTTTAAAATCCTGATAATTCAAAGGAGCCTCTGTCTTGTTGTCATTGTCCTTCAACCATTTTGCATAGTCCAGCACATGGTTAAAATGAGCGTTATTGGCTATTCTCTTTTCAGCCTTAGCCTTAGCTGATGTATATGCAGGAGCGTTCTGCATCATAACTTTATAATTTGCCTTCACTATTTCATCAAATGGTAAGGCGAAGTCTTCTTCCTTCTCACCCATATCCATGTTATGGTAAATGTTAGGCAAAATAATATCTGGAGTAACCCCATTCAATTGAGTTGTACCACCATTAATTCTATAAAACTTCTCTGTGGTGATCTTCACTGCGCCTAAAGGAGTAACATCTTTATAAGCTGCACCTGCCGCTCTATCCATATCAAATATATTCTGAACGGTACCCTTACCAAAAGTTGTTTTGCTACCCACAATGATAGCTCGTTGATAATCTTGAAGTGCTGCTGCCAGAATCTCAGATGCTGAGGCACTAAAGTCGTTCACCATAATGATCAATGGTCCATCATAGTAAACGTCAGAATCCATATCGCGGTGTACGCGTGTTTTACCGTAGCTATTCTTAACCTGAACCACTGGGCCTTTTTCAATGAACAATCCAGCGATATCAATAGCAGCTTTTAATGATCCACCACCATTATTCCTTAAGTCTAAGATCAGCCCCTCAATGTTCTCCTCTTTAAGTGCCATGATCTCTTTCTTTACATCTTCGGCTGCATTGTGGTTTTGCTTCGAATAAAAATCAACATAGAACTTTGGCAATCTTATGTACCCTACCTTGTTATTTTCTTCTCCTAAAACAGCTGACTTAGCGAAAGTCTGATCTAACTCAACGATATCTCTTGTAATGGCAATGATTTCCTTACCACCATCTTTTTTCTTTACCGTAAGTCTAACTTCTGTTCCTTTCTTGCCGCGAATCTGCTTTACCACTTTATCAAGCTTCATCCCTACAACATCAACAGGCTCTTCTTCACCTTGAGCAACCGCTAGAATTTTATCTCCAGCTTTTAATTCACCTTGTCTCCAACTTGCACTTCCAACAATGATCTTTTCTACAGTAACATACTCTCCTTTAACGCGAAGTTGGGCACCAATTCCTTCAAATTGACCTGTCATTTCTTCTTCCCACTTATCTTTGATTTTTGGGGCGAAGTATTGAGTGTGTGGATCAAAAACAGCAGTGAATGCATTTAGATAGAAACCTAACCATTCTATTCGATCTATTTCTTCAACGTACTCGAACAAATCGTTTTGGTACTCTAACTCTTTTTCTCTTGCCTTAATTTCTGCTGTTTCAAAATCTAGTGTATCGTTGTCTTCCATACGATCGTACACACGGGTAAGCACACGGTATTTTAAGGCTTTTCTCCAACGGTCTTTTAACTCCTTGGTGTTCGATGCAAATTCTAATTTCTCAGAATCTGTTTGAAAGCTTTCTTTTTTGTCATAATCAAAAGGCTTACTCAAGATGTTCTCATAATAGCCTTTGCTCTCTTTCATACGTTTTTGAATGAGCACATAACTCATATCAAAAAACTCAAGTTGATTGGCTTTAAATTGGTCATCTAACTTCGTCTTGAAGTTTTTCAACTCATCAACATCTTTTTTAGTCAAGTACTTTTTGCTGTAATCCAGACTTTCCAAATACTTATCGAACACGTTTTTAGAAAGATCATCATTTATTTCTTTAGGACTAAAATGTGCGGTGGTTAAAGCATCATACACCAAATTGTTAATGATGGTTTCTCTTTTCTTATTGCCTTCGTAAAACTTGAATCCTGCAAAAATCCCCGCACCTACTAGCATTGCCAGTAAATACTTCACATTCTTTCTTCTCATTATTTTCTTTATTACCGTGTTCACTAAACTTTGTGATTGTTACATCTAAATAAACGTACAGAGATCTGTAACATTTCCTTTTTACAAACGTCTTACAGACAATTCAAGAATAGCATTTACAATATTACAATTTGCAGTCTTTGAATTATAAATTTGTTGCTCATAAAAACAATCCTATGCGCAAAACGTTTATTTGCGAAAACTAACTCAAAGAATGAGAAAATTATTCTTCTTAACCCTCTTCTTGACCTCCTATTTAACAGTATTTTCACAAGAGTACACGATAAGTGGTTATATCACCGATGAAAAAACTGGTGAAGAGCTGATCGGGGCAGCTATCAAAGTAAAAGGAACCAATCTGGGTTCGGTCACAAATGTTTACGGTTATTATTCACTTACCCTTCCTGCAGGAGACTATACCGTTGCTTATGATTTTATTGGTTACAACGAAATTGAAAAGCCAGTGAAACTGAACAAAAGCATCCGTATGGATATTAAACTAGCAGAGGCTAGTGAAATAATTGACGAAATTGAATTAACAGGTGTAAAAGAAAACGAGAACATCACCACCACTCAAATGAGTGTTACATCTCTCTCTTCTAAAGAGATTAAAAAGATGCCTGCACTTTTAGGAGAAACAGACATCATTCGATCTTTAACCCTGTTGCCAGGAATATCAACCGTTGGTGAGATTTCTACTGGTTTTAATGTGCGTGGTGGAAATGCGGACCAAAACCTCATTCTACTCGATGAAGCTCCAGTTTTTAACTCTTCACATTTATTGGGATTATTCTCTGTTTTTAATTCAGATGTAATTAAAGATGCTAAACTCTACAAAGGAGGAATACCTGCAATATATGGCGGACGTTTAAGCTCGGTTTTGGATGTAAGACAAAAAGACGGAAACACAAATCAATTTAGCGGAAGCGGTGGTATTGGTCTATTGTCTTCGCGCTTAATGTTAGAAGGCCCTATTGTAAAAGAAAAGGTAAATTTCATTGTTGCAGGTAGACGGAGCTACTTCGACATTTTCTTTCCAATATCGAATGATCCCGCAATTAATCAGAGTATTCTCTACTTCTATGACCTGAATGCGAAAGTGAGTTACAAAATCAACAACAAAAACAGACTGTTCCTATCGGGTTACTTTGGCCAAGATAATTTTGGAATACAAGATCAGTTTAATTTCGGTTGGGGAAATACCACCGGAACGTTGAGATGGAACTCTTTATTGAATGACAAACTATTCATGAATCTTTCTTTGATCTACAGTGATTACAAGTACAATCTAGGTACTCCCACAGATGCAGAAACCGTATTCAGGTTAGATAGTAGAATCCAAAATTACATTGGGAACCTTAGTTTCAGTTGGTATCCTAATGCAAAAAACAAAGTTGACTTCGGATTAAATACAACTTATTACACTTTTAGTCCTGGAAAGATATCGGGTGAAATTGAAGCTGAACTATCTAAAGAATATGCCTTCGAACCCGCTTTGTTTATTGCCAATGAGCAAACCGTTACAGATCGTTTAAAAATCAATTATGGTCTTCGCTTTTCTTCATTCTTTAACGTAGGGCCAAGAACGGTTACTGTTTACGAGCAGGATCAAGAAATTGAAACCGAAAATGCAATTGGCACCGTAACTTACGAAAGAAGAGAAATTGTCAAATCCTATGTGAATCTGGACGGATTTGAACCTCGAATTGCATTTAACTATTTATTGGATGAAAGCAATTCTGTAAAACTGAGCTATAACAGAATTCGTCAGTATATTCATTTGGTAAGTAATACGACTAATGCAACTCCAATAGACATTTGGAGACCATCAGGCACATATATTAAACCCGCAACAGTGCATCAAATTGCTGGAGGGTATTTCAAGAACTTTGCAGGTAACAAGCTAAAATTTAGTATAGAAGGTTATTACAAGAAGTTTTATGACCTATTAGAATATAAGGACGGTGCAGATCTCATCTTTACCGAAAGCATAGAGACTGAATTATTAAGTGGTGAAGGAGAGGCTTATGGAGCGGAAGTTCTTCTTGAAAAGAAATCAGGTAAACTTACTGGTTTTATTGGTTATACTCTGAGCCGATCTACCCGACTGGTTAAAGGGAATAGTACAAGAAATACTGTGAACCAAGGGCAACCTTACCTCGCAAATTTTGATAAGACACATGATCTTAGTATTCTTCTCACATGGGCGGTTTCTAAAAAGTGGGACCTGTCTGCTGCCTTTGCGTATCAAACAGGTAGACCTTTAACAGCACCTGATGGAAAGGGTCAATTCGAGGATTTTTCTTATCCCATTTACTCGACAAGAAATAGCGCTAGAATACCTGATTATCACAGACTAGATCTCTCTGCGGTTTATTATTTCAAAAACAATTTTTCGGGGAAAAGATGGAAGACCAACCTAGCATTTGGGGTGTATAACGCCTATGGAAGAAAGAATCCGTATTCCATCACTTTTGTGGAAGGAGATTCACCAACACAACTGGTTGCGCAGCAGCTTAGCATCTTTGGCAGCATTATTCCTTACGTAACCTTCAACTTCAGTTTCTAAATCATGAAAATTTTAAATTATATACTTCCCGTACTTTTTGTTGCCAGCCTTGCGAGCTGTACAGACATTGTTCAAATTGATATCCCAGAAGGAGAAAAACTAATCATCATTAACGGTAGAATTACTGATTCCATTCCTGTTTGGGTAGATGTACTAGAATCAGCACCCATTTTTGAGGATGGAGATAATCCAAGAATCGCAAATGCTACTGTCTTACTATTTGAGGATGATGTGCAGGTTTCAACCTTAACACAGGACACTGCAGAAATTTATAGATCGTCTTTTGTTGGCACCGTTGGAAAAACATACCGAGTAGAGGTTACTGTTCCTGCGGATCATCCAGAATTGGGCAATACAACGTGGGCTTCGGTTGATGAGTTACTTAAACCTACTGCTCCGATCGACACCATTTATCAAGATTACTTGCAGGCGAATCCTCCTTTTCAAGATGAAGGGATTTACATTTTTTATGAATTTCAAGATCCTGTTGGAGTTGGAGATAGGTATAGAATTAGAACATGGAGAAATGACACTTTATTTTCTGGAGGTGGCGCAATTGTAGCTTTTGACGATGAGTTCTTTGATGGCTACACTTTTACGAATGATGTTACCGTCCCTCTCAGGTTACCTGCAATTCAGGCAAATGGTCAACCGGCAAAAGTGGGTCAACCCTGGAAAATAGAACACTCATCATTGTCTAATGACTACCAAAACTATTTGCTTTTGGTTCAACAACAAACTTCTCAAACGGGAGGATTATTTGATCCGCCTCCAGCACTTCTAGAAGGAAACATTAAGGGAATTACCTCACCGGAGAGAACTGCATTGGGGTATTTTGCAGCGTCAGGAATCTACACGGTAGAGTACACGGTGCAATAGTTATTTTTGTTTCATGCAGGAAAATGAATATGCCAAGTACGATTTCGGGCTTTGGCTGAGAAACTGGCTTTTTGACAAAGGCTTGAACGAATATGTGGTTGACATTATTGGCTTCTCGGCCGATGTCCTAGTAATTCTTCTAGCCGTTGTCATTACAGATTTTGTCACCCGAAAGGTCATCCTGAATGTTATTCAACAACTGGTTAAAAAAACCAAAACGCATTGGGATGATTATTTCTATGAGCAAAGGGTGTTTCGAAATATTGCCCATATAGTTCCTGCATTAGTCGTACAGGCCATGCTGCCCATTGTATTCAACGAACTCCCTGATTCCATTTCAAATTTCTTGAATACCGCCATCAAGGTTTACGTTGTTATTCTCCTAACTGTAGTTATTAATAAGGTTTTAAAGGCTCTTGAGAACCTGAGTGAAAATGACAACAGTAAACTTCATCACCAACAAATGCGCTCCATTTCTCAAGTCATGCGCATACTTGTGATTTTCGTATCGGTTCTTATTGTCATATCCATTTTGTTCAAGATCAAGTTGGGTGGTCTCTTAGGGGGAATGGCTGGGGCAACAGCTATTTTAATCTTGGTTTTTCAAGATACCATCAAAGGTCTGCTGGCTAATTTCCAAATTAACATGTACGACCTGATCAATAAAGGGGATTGGATAACATTTAACAAATATGGTGTAGACGGAGATGTGGTAAGCATTGACCTAACTACGGTAAAAGTGAGAAACTGGGATAAGACCATTTCATCGGTTCCTGCAGTAGCCTTTGTAAGCGACAGCTTTGTCAATTGGCGAGGGATGCAAGAAACTAATGCACGAAGAATTAAAAGAGACATACTTATTGATATCAGAAGTATTTCATTTGCCAATGATGAAATGATCAATCGCCTTAAGAAAATAGACTTGATCAAAGATTATCTGGTTGAAAAAGAATCTGAATTATCGGCATTCAATGAAAAGATAGAAGGAAGTGATTTATTACCTATCAATGGACGAACCCAAACTAATATTGGTATTTATCGAGCTTATGTTCTGGCCTATCTCAAGCATCACCCTAAAGTAAGTTCAGATCTTTCGTTGATGGTAAGACAGTTGCAACCTACCGAAAAAGGACTACCTATTGAAGTTTATTGTTTCTCTACGGATATCGTCTGGGCGAATTACGAAGACATTCAAGCGGACATCTTTGATCACTTGTTTGCCGCAACTCATTTCTTCGATTTAAGACTTTATCAAAACCCAGGCGGCTATGAACTTGAAAAGCTCAGTTCAAAAAACGCCTAGAGACTTCGACCTTTCCACTTGGGTTTATAAAACAAGCTTAATACACCTACATAGACGAAATAAAAAGGGTAGATCAAAAACAGAAAAAACACCGCTAATGGTGACAATGCAATTCCTTGCTCTTTGCTGAACCTGGATAATAGCCAATAGTCAAAAACAAACTTTGAGAAAAATAGTACAAGGTGCAGGGCATTTCCAGATGCTGATATCCATAAACCATAAATGTATAGCTGCGCTAAACTGACACGGAACACCAGAATTCCTACCCATTTCGCGTTTTTACTTGGGTACTCGCCACTTTTAGATGCCCAGCGCACTCTTTGGTCGATAAACTCTTTAATGCTTCTAGAACCATTGGTGTATACCACGGAATTATTCTCGCTTAAATAACAAATAGCATTCTCATTTTGTTTTGCAATCCGCTGTAGTAAAAAAACATCATCTCCACTCTTGCTCTTTTCGTCTTTACTTATACCTAACCACACCTCTTTTCTAAATGCCAAATTGGCTGCATTAGCCATCACATGCCAGCCCATGCGGCTCAATCCTATGCTACTAGCTATAAGACTAAGAAATTCGATGTATTGTATTTTATTCCAAAACGATTTTTTCTTTACAAAGAAAACTGGGCCGGCTACTAGATTTACATTGCGATTCGCAAAAGGAATAGTCATAGCTTTAATCCAGTTCTTTGAAACCGCACAGTCTGCATCCGTTTGTAATACAACATCATACTTAGCCGCTAGAACACCCGTTCTTACTGCTTCCTTCTTCCCTTTGCCATCATTTAGATAAACAGAAATATCGATTCCAGGGTGGGTTGCAGACCAATCTCTTACAATCTTTTCAGTTAAATCTTCAGAATGATCATTAACTACAACAATCTCAAAATTCGATTTTGAAAAATCTGAATTAATAATAGAATCTAGAGTATTGCTAATATTTCGCACTTCATTTCTAGCTGCGATCAAAATTGAAACTGAATAAGAATCTTCTGTCTGATCCGCCAATTCAGGCTTCTTCTTTAGCCCTGATAAGATTAATTGAGTAAGCCCAGAATAGAGGGAGTAGACAACAAATAATACGATGTTAACAAGCAAATGCATATTCACCGCAATTAATGCAAAATTGGTCTATGTTTGTTTTGTATGGCCAAAGAAAGAATCATATTAGGCATTGATCCTGGAACAAACATCATGGGTTATGGGGTTATTAAAGTCACTGGAAACAATCCAAATATGCTCTGCTTAGATGTTGTTCACCTGAACAAGCTTGGTGATCATTATTTGAAACTAAAGACCATATTTGAAAAGACCTTGATGATCATTGATGAATTCAATCCAGATGAGGTTGCTTTGGAAGCTCCGTTTTTTGGAAAGAATGTTCAGAGTATGCTCAAATTAGGGCGTGCCCAAGGAGTCGCTATGGCTGCAGCTTTATCACGTTCAATTCCTGTATTTGAGTATTTACCTAAGAAAGTTAAAATGTCTGTAACTGGAAATGGTAACGCAAGTAAGGAGCAGTTATCAGGAATGCTTCAAAGCATGTACAACTTCAAGAACCCACCTAAGTATCTAGACGCTACAGACGGACTAGCTGTGGCAACTTGCCATTTTCTACAATCAAAGAATGGCCAGCTTATATCAAATTCTAAAAGTGGTTGGAAAAGCTTCTTAAAAGAAAACCCCGATCGAATTGGCTAGTCGATTGCAGCCGAAATGGTAGCGGCTATATTCTTGAATTCTTCTTCCGTAAATTTCTTTTTCGGATTGCTAAAGCTCAAGTCTCCTTCCGTAACTATAGGAACAAGATGAATGTGAGCATGTGGTACTTCAAGTCCTAAAACGGTTACACCAACACGCGTACAGTCTATTGTTTTATCAATAGCATGAGCTACTTTTTTAGTAAAGACCCAAAGACGCTCATAAGTTTCACTATCCAAATCAAAAAGGTAGTCTATCTCTTGTTTAGGAATAACTAAGGTGTGTCCTTTTTGCATAGGAAAAACATCCAAGAAAGCCAAGAATTCTTCATTCTCTGCTACCTTATACGAAGGAATCTCTCCGTTTACAATTTTTGTGAAAATGGATGCCATTATCTAGAGATATCAATAATCTCAAACTTCATGATACCACGAGGAACTTTGATCTCTGCAATATCTCCGACTGATTTCCCTAATAATCCTTTACCAATAGGACTTTCAACAGAGATTTTACCTGTTTTAAGATCTGCTTCTTTTTCACTTACTAAGGTATAAGTCATTTCCATCTTATTGGCTTGGTTTCTAATCTTCACTTTACTTAGAACCAATACCTTAGATGTATCTAATTGTGATTCATCTATTATACGCGCATTCGCCATCAACTCCTCCATTTGAGAGATGCGCATTTCCATCAATCCTTGTGCCTCTTTGGCGGCATCATATTCAGCATTTTCCGAAAGGTCGCCTTTATCTCTTGCTTCAGCTATTTGTTGAGAAATCTTAGGGCGTTCAACACTCTTTAAATGCTCTAATTCTTCCTTTAAACTGTTATAGCCCTCTTCCGTATAATATTGAATCTTCGACATAATCTCTAACTATTAAAATAAAAAATGAGACCCTAAGGCCTCAATTACTCACAAATGTAAAAAATAGACATTAAAAAAGGCGGCCAAGGCCGCCTAAACTTATAACCTCAATTCTTGTAATTAGAAGCCTACCATAATACCTACACTATGAACACCCTGGAATGGGTTTGTAGCTCTATATGAATAATCTAATCCTAAGAATGAACCTTTATTTTCTTTACTTAATGGTAACTGTGCAGTAAAACCAGCCGTTAAGCCAGTTAATGCAGGTCTAAGATCATCACCTCCTTGGTTGTAGATCTTATAACCACCTCTTACCATAAAAACTTCTTTAAAGCTATATTCAGCTCCTACCTGAAAGAAATCTTTCTCAAAAGAGTTTGAAGTAAATGCACCAGCAGCAGTTAATCTATGATCTTCAGCTAAAGTGAAGTCATAAGACAATCCCATTGCTAATTGTGTTGGCAATTCAAATGTTGCAGTCTTACCATCCCATGCTTGAGTATAAGAAGTACCAAACGTTGGAACCGGCAAAATCACAGAAGAACCATCACCTGAATACTTCAATGCAGGACCAATGTTCTTTAAAGTAATACCGAACTTCCACGCATCATTATTCTCAGGTATATATTGAACTCCAGCATCAAAACAAAGACCAGTTGTCTTCATGTTAGAGATTGAAGAGTTGTAGGCTTTAATATTAATACCTCCATAAATACTCTCAGTAAACTTTTGTGAATAAGCGATGTTGATTACGATTGCTGTAGGCTTGATTACCCCTGAAGTTCCATCAGGTTGCGTAGCAGTGGTAACTTCCCACTCACCATAGTCAAATCCGTTAATAGCAACACCAAGTACACCGTTATCACTAACTCTTTGAATAAAAGATAAAGAGTTAATCTGAATACCTGTGTTTACTAACCACTGCGTGTTTTCGAAACGAATGTCAGTCTTCTCAATAAATGATAAACCAGCAATGTTCACAAAGAAAGAATTACTTCCTCTAACCGCACCTAAACTTACATCTGCCCAACCCGAAGATCTAGCATATGGGTTTATTAATAGTTCTGATGCACCGGCCGAACCAGCACGCTGCGGGTTACCCGCAAACGCCTGTCCAACTATTCCAACTACTGCAACTGCAGCTAGTATATTCTTTTTAATTATTCTTTTCATATTCCAGTTACAGTTACTATTAGAATGCATTTAAATCAACCGGACGCATAGCTCCAAACCATTTCACAACTTTCTCACCAACGCTTCCTGCATCAATGTGGATGATATACACACCACTAGCAATTGGCACATTGTATCTATTCTTAAGATCCCACTGAACAAATGTGTTCGTGTTATCTTTATCAATCACTCTAATTAAAGTACCATTAGAAGTGTATATAGAAATCTTACAACGTTCTGGTAAGTTTGTAATCTTAACAATATTATCTAACTGTGAAGTCTCGTATTCTGACCAACCATAATAAGGGTTAGGTACAACTTTTATATTGTCCAATGCACTTTCTGCAACAGTTGTAACACTTTTTTGTGTAGCAATCGTCTGCGTGCTAAATCCATATCTAGGATATCCATCAGGGTTATTCGTAGTATTGTTAATCAATGGGCTATACGCATTGTCCATTCTTAACTTAACTCGAGCACCTGTTGGCATACCATCTAGCGTTACATCAAAGTCATTACCTGCAGCAAGTGTTGGGTAAGATACCCACATCATATATCTGAAGAAATTCACTTTTGCCAAGTTTCCTTGAGCACCACTAGCACCTAGTAAATCGATGTAAGCTTTAAGTGGATTATCCTCTGGGTTGTGACCTTGATAAACATTAGATAATTCTGAACCTAATACTGTATCTAAAGGTGACATAATATAAAGTGCGTGTTGACCACCAAATACATAACCACCATCCACTGAGTTTCCTGGGAATTCTCTTTCTACTGAAGTAGGGTTAAATAACATATCGTCTCCTCTATGTGCTTTCAACCAAGAGTTTTCACCCATTGCCATGTTCAATCTTTCACCAGTTTCTAGTGAGATTGCATATCCAGGGAAATAACTCCATCCTGTATTATTCGCATCTCTAACAAGTGTATAATCTCCAGCACCAGGATTAGCAAAATTCCAAGAGTTACCTTGTCTTAAGCTCAACTTCTTAGCACCGCCTTCCGCAAGGTCAATATCCTCACATAATTCAAGTACAGGTACTCTAGTCCATTTAGAACGATCATTCGTGTAAACAACATCAACACCTTGAATCTTGCCTACAGATCTTGAACCCACGTTACTTGCAGGTCCTAGACCCCATACCATGAAGTTAGGTTGCTCTGCTCTATTCTTCGCACTTACATATGCATAAGGTCCCCAAGTACCATCAATAATGGTTTCGAAAATACCTTTAGCATCACCAGAGTAATCTGGGTAATAAGAAGCAGGAGGATCCGTAGCATTATCGTTACCACCAGCTAAAATCCAGTTATAAGGAGTAAACGTATCGTCATCTTTAACACCATCAATCCATGCTAGAGACTCGTCATCATACTCCATTCCACTTTCTTGTACACCATTGTTTCTTACTCCATCATCATCACCACCTGGGTTCTCAACCTGCTCAATAGTAACAGACATACCCAATTCTGGAATAATCTGCTCATTGTAGAAGCTAATCGTTGTATCAGATACTACTAATGTATCCAGAGGAGCATCAGCACCAGCAATCCACCATTTTGCATTGTCTCCACCTGTAGTGAAAGAAAGAACAAAATCTCCAGCAGGTACTGCTTTAGGATCAACAACCTTGATCTTAACTGGACCACTACCCTCTTGGTAAACTGGATATCTTACTTTAAAGTTAGTAACCACTGAATCCTCCGTTTCTGCAGTAAACTCTAGGTTATTTCCTCCGTTACCTACACCATCAATTCTCATGATCAATGGTCCAGATCCATAAACTGAATTTAAAACTGTACCTCCAGCCTCAGATTCAGTTTTGTGAGGAATACCAACGTAAGTAGAAATGTTACGTCTACCTGCGATGTATGGTAATTTTTGACCTCCTGGGTTTGTAGTTGGATCAAATTTCTCGAATTGGTTCTGACCGTAAGCAATAACCGTGTAGTAGTACTCTCTGTTGTTGATTAAGCTCAGATCAGCCGTTGCAAATAAATCCTGAGTAATTTGGAAAGAGTTCTCAATACCCGCATTATTTGCAATCAATGTCATATCCTGAGGAACCAACTGGTTCAAGTTAGGATCAACTTCCCAGTTAATCAATTGAGTAATGTCATTCTTAACATCTACCTGCGCGATCAAACGTGCCTGAGTAGGAATGTAGATATCACTAATTGATACATCAGCGTTAGCTAATTGGAAAATCTGGAATCCTTCGAAAACATAATCAAAATAATCTGGATTGTCTTTCAAGATATCATCAATGTCCTCTCCTGGAGGAACAGTGATCAGTGGATCTCTTTCTCTATACTTATACTGGAAGTTGTTTGCTGAACTCTTGTAGCTCAACTTCAAAATCAATTCTTTATCTAACTCAACAATTTCCATGTCTGGAGCATCAGGACCATCTAATACTCTAAAACAGTTGTCGAATAATTGCTGTGCTTTATCATCAGCAACAATTACTTTTTCTACAGATGCGAAAAGGTCATCATTAATTTGATCTCTCTCCCATACTGCACCAGTAGTAATAAAGTTCAATGCTCCTGGAGCTAATGAGAATGGACCAGCATTGTGAAGACCACGCTTATCTTCTTTGTTCGCTGGAGACTCGAACCAGTTCTTATCAACAATAGGCTCAGTCTTTCCAGTAGTATCAAAAGTGTTACCTGGGTAAGCATAAAGCGTTTGCTCTCCACTTCCGTCAGGTGTAAAACCATCACCGTTACCTGTACAACCAGGACCACAAGGAGTCTCAACTACTAATGGGAAACCATTTTTCCAAAGTGATCTCATGTAGTTGTAGAATTCTGGACCGTTATCAGGGTTTCCTGAGAATGCATTTGAAGTGTTGTTATAATACATGAAACCAGACATGATGATACGCTCGTTAACACCAGTTACAGGGTTTTCAGGAATACAAACTCCTTCTTCATTTCTAACACCATCAATACATCCGTCACGGTCGTTGTCCTTGCCATCAAAGTAATCAGCAAATGGTCCTTGGAAAAAGTCAAACCCAATTGCAGGAGGGAAGAAACCGTAACCTCTTGGTCCTTCATCTTCTGCATCAGAGTTATAAACATAACCTAAACCACGAGGAATATCAGATCCGATAATATCATCATCAGCATTACCTAAATCTGCATCAAACCAAGTTGAGAAATAAGTATCTGTTAATCTAAACGTAGATTTATTTAGAATACGATAGTTATTAAATGTCATGTTGTTTACTTCATCATTAGTAGAGAAAGCAAACGCCTGAGCTCTAATTTCGAAACCAAGAGCACCAGCAGCAGTTTCAGTGTGTACGTTACCTCTATCGTTGTATACCCACCAAATTGTCTGGTCACCATAAAGAATATCAGTTTCTTTTAGTCTACAATCGAACTCTTTATTGATGTCATACGCAGGGTAATCTACTAAAGGATCATAGAATTGATCGCCATCACGGACAATATATGGAGCAAGTGCATATGGCAACTCTCCATTTTCACCGTTACCTGGCCATTCTATAATAGACTGAGGAATTCTGCTTTCATAACCTGGGAATTCTTCCGCCTCGTTACAATCGCTATTATCTCTACAATCTAACCACGCCTTGTGAATTTCTACTTCTTGTCTTAATAGGATCCAGTGTCTGTCATACTGATCACAAATGTCTTTTGTAACACTTGCTTTACCATCAGTAGATAAAGGACCAGGCCAATAGTCATTACCACGCTGACGATAAGTCATTGCGGCTAATTTCAGCTGATTACCTTCATCAACGCCACCTAACCATAGTGCACCGGCAAACATCGAGTGCTTACCACTACCTTTAGGCACTTCATAACGAGCAGTATTTAAATCCCACCACATGTCACCACCTCCAAGGATGGTTGCTCTTACATTATTGATATTAAGATCAGATTGTGCTCTTGCTGGCTGACATAGCTCTTCTAAGGTCTTCATAGAACCTGTAGTAGCTTTCTTTCCTAATCCAGGAATCTCCTTCGCCACCATCATTCCGGCAGACAAAAATCCAATCGCAACTAATAAATATCGTTTCATATTGATCTTTCTAGTTATTCTCTTTCTCTAATTAAAATCCAAATCTTAGACCCAATCTGTATTGTCTTGGTAAACCGAAGTTAAATGGGTTAACCATAGATGCGTTATACAAATCTGTATAAGACTGAGCATCGGTTTGGAAATTCAGTGCATTCTGACCTTGAGGAGAAACTAAGTATCCATCATCTACAGGAGAACCTGTGTATGCATAAACATTAGTTACGTTTCTATTGTTCAAGATGTTCAACACTGTAAAATATACTTCCACGTTATAAGGTCTCTTTCTAGCTTGCTTTCCTTCTTTAGCTTTTGGCTGAATGTACCACACCTTGTTGATGTTTAAATCCAACTTAGTTTGCCAAGGAAGTCTAGAACCGTTAATCTGACCTGTTAATGGAATACTTGATGCACCCTCAGTTAAGGCAAACGCTCTGTTTCTTCTTGTGTATGGAGTACCCGAATTCAAGTTTAACAGAAGGTTTAAACCTGCATTTTCAAGAATGCCTCTTGCCACTTTTCCTTGAGGACCATTGTATGCACGGCCACCTGAATATCTCCAGTCCATGTTTAACACGATTACGTGTCTGTTGTCATAATCCAAAGGAAGAATGTATCTCAAGTTCGGCTGACCAGAGTTGGCCAAGTTCGCACCTGAGTTAGGTCCAGAACCTGAACCATCAGCAAACTGTAATGTATAGTTTGCAGTTAAGGTAATATTCGATTCAGGATTGCGTCTCAAATCGTATTGGAAAGTGAAACCTTTTACGGTACCAAAATCCTGATTACCATAAGTTACATAAGTAACCGGATACGCTTGGTTAAGCGCTACTGTCTGCATCATATCTCTCATTTCACGATAGAATGCAGATATTTTTAGAGCAGAGTTTCTAGACAACATTTGTCTAAAACCAATCTCGTAGTCTGTCGTTTTTTGTGGCTTAAGATCTGGATTAGAAATAAATCCAGGAGCATTACCATTTTCTAATTGCAAGTAAGTAATAGGATCCATTCTGTTTAATCCTGGATCAGGTCTTCTTACCAATAAGTCATAATGTGCAAAGAATTCAGCCTCATCCGTAATTGGGAATTGGAATGCAATTCTAGGAGAAACTGTTACTTGTGGCTTGTAATCAATAAATGATTGATCTACAGTCTGAGCCAATTCTTGTTTGTTTGGATCTCTTAAATAAGGCTTGATACCACCAGAAGCATCAGCAATATTTTTTGGGTTTGTTTCAATATCTCCATTAGCATCGTACCAAGTACTACCGCTTCTATAACCAACAATGTTCTTTGGATTTTGCATGTCGTCTACATAAACAACATAATCGCTACCCATACCAGCTGGAACTTCAGCATCAGCTAAAGGAGTTGACCCAAGATCGCCTACCTTGTAAGTTGGATACAATACAAAAGGATCCGCAAGCACTGATTGGTTCGCATCAAAACGATCTACACGTACACCAATGTTGAAGAATAAATCATTAAATGTAAACTGGTCTTGAAGATACCCAGCCATATAAATAGGTTGGAATGCAGCAATTTGTCTTCTTGCTGGATCTTGATAAAAGTCTTTTAAAGTAGGGTTGCCACTAGCAATTTTACCAGTATAGTCATAACCATAATAAGAAACATACTGAGATCCACCAATGTTAATCAATTCACTAGCAGAGAAAAGATCTAAACTGTATAGACTAGGGTCGTAAGAGTCAATATCTAACCAGTCTGTTCCATTTGGATCAAGACCCATTTTCTCTCTTAAGTTGTAGTCAAAAGTTCTTGGCTTACTTGCGTCAAATGCTCTGTTGTAATTTACCGTATCTTGGAAAACACCATTTGCATCGTACACAGGAATTGGG
The DNA here is from genome assembly GCA_025210575.1 of Schleiferiaceae bacterium. Taxonomy (GTDB): domain Bacteria; phylum Bacteroidota; class Bacteroidia; order Flavobacteriales; family Schleiferiaceae; genus JAOARK01. Next base: position 2,785 of record JAOARK010000207.1, on the reverse strand, counting down.
TTGGCAATATCTAATTCGCGAATCGCATCGTTCTGCAACAATCGCATTCTTTGCCATAAACCGTTACCAGAAACGTTAAACGCTCTATCTGTTCTTTGTTCAAATTCAATACCTACAATTAAAGAGTGGTCTTTAATATTAAAAGTTGAGTTTGCTGTTAAACGGAACTGAGAGTTTTGAGCTTCGTTATATCCACCTTGTAGTGTACCAACGTTTGCCCATAAACTATATACTGAATTAGGGTTATCGCCATTGATCAAACCACCACCTAACTGAATAGCTGTTAAACTGGTAGTTGTACTAAAAATCGAACCATTTCTTACAAAGTCATAGTACTGACTTGTATAGTTCGCTCTAATATTTCCAGAATTTGGTGTGAATTGTACCGCAGTATCAGCTGTTACACTATGGATCCAACCTGTTAAACCAGTTGTAGTATCTGTACCATAAGAATAAATACGGCTCTGTTGTGTTTCAAATTTACCAATGTGACCGTATCTAAAAATATCGTCTTTGTAAACCGCATCTTGGCGGATGTCGTTGTTACGTGTATAATCTACTTGAATAGTGTAGAATACATTCTTAAACAATGAAGAATCACTACTCTTAAAACTTTGCTGGAAACGTCCAAATACAGACCAATCCTGGTCAATCGCTTCTCTGTTGGCAGCATAGTTAAACATAGAGTTATTATAACTATATAGGTTTCTCTTATTATAGTTATATCTACCTCCAATAGTAAAAGTAGACCTCTCACCTGTTACAATCTTTACGTTACCAGAAAGTCTAGTTTGAATTCGTCCAGAGTTCTCTCTTACCCAACGTTGTTCAATCTGATCTTGAGTGATAAACTCAGCATTACTCAAAGTACCTAAACCTACATTAGAAGCACGAATAGGATTCTTTTCTAAATCTGCGCGATCAGCATCATTTAAATAGTTAAGTGGATCAATTGTTGGTCTTGAATCATTATCATATTGAAATTCACCAGCAAATAAGAAACCAATAACAGTTTTTTGATAAGGGTTACCCATCGCATCTGTCATGTTCTTTTTCCAAATCGGACCACCAATTGTTAAACCTGCTAGGTTATAGTGATAACCTCTATTACCCATAGCATCAAATGGCGATGACGTTACTAATTCCGCACCTCCAAAGAAATAAGGAAGAGGGTTTTTAGTAGTCGTACTAATAACACCACCAGTTACGTCACCATAGTTGGCAGGTAGACCACCCGTAATAACCTCTTGTTGTGCAATCGCTTCACGCGGAAGGTTAGCATCACCACGTACCTTAACACCATCAATAAAGATTTGGTTCGTTCCAGCACGAGCACCTCTAAAGCGTATTGCTCCATCGTCACCAACTTGTACACCTGGTGTTAATGCCGCAATCCCACTCACATCACGAATAGGAAGGTTAGTAATCTGTTCCGCTGTTTTTACGTCATTGGTCTTTCCTGGCTCAATCAATTTTTGATCAACCAACTCAATAACTTCAAGCTCTTGCTTTTCAGTAGAAACTGTAATGTTTAAAACTTTGGTATTGTTAGCGCTAATTAATACGCCCTGTAAAGTCTTAGTAGCATAACCCATGCTTGCAACTTCTACATTGTATGTACCAGGATCTAACGGTGCTATATTATAGTTACCATCAAAATCCGTTACGCCACTCGCAACTCGTTCATCTCCTAATTTTACTGTTACTCCTGCAAAAGGAACAGATTCTCTTGTGATCTCATCTGTAACCTTACCTTTCAGTCCTCCAGGAAGTTGCTGTGCATTTACAATTAGTGATAAGCCCAGCAATAAACTCACTAGTATTTTTTTCATCATATACCCAATATATTTTAGGTTATCGCAGATTTAAGAAGCGGTAAATATAACAAGAAATAGTCCGCATTAACAAAGCATTAACAAGCAAAAATTTCAATAATTTTTTACGGTCAAACTCCCTAAAACACAGAGGTTTCCAGTTTTTAATTTCCTACTTTCATAAGTTAAACGACACTTAGTCGTCAAAGGTTGGGGTCAGATTTATTTTGAAACATAATTTTTAATTTTGTTCGTTACTAATACATAATATGAGACGCAATTTATCTATACTGACACTTGGTCTTCTTTTGGTTGCCTTAACAGGATGTAAAAAACAAGAGAATTTTTACGACATACCTAATGTCGCCATTTCTCATTATGTGTATTTAAGTAACCCAACAAACTTCAATTTACAAGTACAAGGTGGATGGGTTTATGATGACGCCATTGGCGCTGGCTACAAAGGTTTAATAATCTATAGACGATACATGAATTTTGATGCTAATGATTTTGTTGCTTACGAAAGAGCATGTCCAATTCATTATGCATCAGATTGTGGTCAAATGAAAGTTAAAGACGATTTTTCAATCGTTTGCGAATGCGATGATAAAGAATATGCATTATTTGATGGATCACCTTATCAAGACAATCCATCCCCTTCCGTAAAATTCTATCGTACGACTTTCGATGGTGGAAATACCATACACATAGTAAATTAATTATCTGGATATAGATTTGTTAATCGAGTCTCTTCTCGATAGCATTGAAATTATATTTCCCCAACTATTTAACAAAAAAAATCCCCAACTACATAAAGTAATTGGGGATTTAAAGAAAATTGGCAACGACATACTCTCCCGGCATAACCAGTACCATCTGCGCTAATGAGCTTAACTTCTCTGTTCGAAATGGGAAGAGGTGATCCTCATTGCAATAGTCACCAAAAGTTGTTCTTACAACTTGTGTAAATA